>CALXEV010000003.1 GCA_944387425.1 uncultured Clostridia bacterium | reverse complement strand
TGGTGCTAATAATTCTACTTCTTTCATTTTTCTTTTCCTTCCTTTTTTTGTTAACATATATATTTTACAACATTTATATGTTTTTTTCAATATTATAAAGTTAAAATATCCGCTTCTACTGTACATTTTCTTAAATTTGTGATATAATTATAGTTATGAAATTTAAGAAAGGGTGAAAAGACAATATGAATCAGGCAACTTTAGATTTCATTCATCAAAGTTATCAAGAAGCTTTGATGAAGTCTGGTAATGTGTTGGAAATTGTTGAAAACCTTTATCAGATTTTGTCAGAAGCAGAAGTAGCTGAAGAAGACACCGTAAGATATGACTCTTTTGTTGATGGACTGAGAGGGTGTATTGAATATCGTCGTAAAACCTTTGTATTGACCAACACTATCACATATATAAATATTACTTTTTTGTATATTGTGTTATGGCTCAATTCTACTCAAGGGCTTAAAATCGATATTGACTTGTACGCTCGACGTAAGTCATTGGAAAGTGATTTGGCAAAAGTTCTTCGAAAATCAAAGTCCGATTTGTCTGCTACTATTAGAGATAGATTTGGAGTTAGAGGAATTTTGCTGAATGACTTACCCAAAGAAGAAGCAGAACAGTATATCTACACCATTTACGAAACATTTTTGGGAATCATTGCCGCTAAAAACAGAAAAATGCGGAAGGAATTCATTGAGTGGTTTGAAAATAACAATCAAATTCCTCTGCTTGACAAAGCAACAGTTCAGCATGTTTTGGAGATTCCATTCTCTGTTGATTTCGTAAAAGATTTTATGAAATCTCCAAAGTCGAATGGTTATCAATCTTTACAATTCACACTGAGCATCCAGATGTACTCTCAGGTTCTCCCTGGTTTCCAGATGGAAGTCCAGCTTAGAAGCAAAGCCATGCATATTGTTGCAGAACACGGTACTGCTTCTCACGATGGTTACAAAGACGGTGACTTTGATGAAGACGAGGAAGAAGAAAGAAAACTCGCAAAAGAAGTTTTTGTCGTAGATGACTTTTCTAAACTGCATATTATTGGCTTTACCAGTTATAACAGCAAAGAAGATGACGCAGACGGCATCCACTTCGCCAAAGAGTTCTCTAACCGTAGAATTTCTACTACACTCGTCTAAAACCCTAAAAGCCAGCTCCATAATTGGGGCTGGCTTTTCAATTTTTTATATTATTTCATTCTGCTTATAGCTAATCCGTCTCCTACTTCTAAAATTTCTGTTTCTATATTTGGATTTTCTGTAACTTCTTTTATGTATTCACGAAGGTTTCTCACAGCAGTACGCTGTTTGTGTTTATTATAATCACTCATAACATATCCTTTATATAATATATTATCAGCCAAAATGACTCCATGAGTGTCTAACATTCTCAATGCTTCTTTTAAGAAAAATGGATATTTTCCCTTTGCTGCATCTATAAATACTACATCATATTTATTATTTAATGTAGGTAATATTTCTACCGCATCTCCAGAATATATATTAATTTTATTTGAAACTCCTACTTTTTCAATATTAGCTTTAGCTTCTATAATTCTTTCTTCATCTCTTTCTATTGTATCAATTTCTCCATCTTCTGATAAATACTCTGAAAAGCATATTGCAGAATATCCAACTGCTGTACCTATTTCCAATATACGTTTTGGTTTCACTTCTTTTAAAATTTTATCTACTACTTCCAATGTGTCATCCATTATGATTGGAATATGTTCATCTAATGCCTTTTGCTTTATTTTTTCTAGTTCTTTTTTATCCATTTTTCATACCTCTTTTATTATATATATATAGCAAAAGAAGCATTTTCTGCTTCTTTGCGTTTACCTTTTTATGCTTTGTTTGCGTTTCTTGCTGCTCTTTCTCTTTCTTTATTATCTAAAATTTTCTTTCTTAATCTTATTGATTTTGGTGTTACTTCTACAAGTTCATCATCTTGTATAAATTCGATTGCTTTTTCTAAAGACATTTGAATTGGTGGTACTAAACGTAATGCATCATCTGAACCAGATGCTCTTGTATTTGTTAAATGTTTTTCTTTACATACATTTATTGCCAAATCTTCTCCTCTTGAGTTTAATCCAACAATCATTCCTTCATATACTTCTACACCAGGTCCTATAAATAATTCTCCTTTGTCTTGTGCATTATATAATCCATAAGTTATTGATGTTCCATTTTCAAACGCTACAATTGTTCCTCTAACCCTTGAAACAACTTCTCCTTTAAATGGTTCATATGAATCAAATATGCTGTTCATTATTCCTTCACCTTTTGTATCTGTAAGGAATTCAGTTCTATATCCAATTAATCCTCTTGAAGGAATTTTAAATTCAATTTTTGTATGTCCTGCTTCTGCTGGTTCCATATTTATCATTTCAGCTTTTCTTCTACCTAATTTTTCAATTACAGTTCCTACACAGTCATCTGGAATATTTACTACTAATCTTTCGATTGGTTCACATTTTACACCATCTATTTCTTTCATGATTACTTTTGGTCTTGATACTAATAGTTCATATCCTTCTCTTCTCATTGTTTCGATTAATACTGATAAATGTAATTCTCCTCTTCCTGATACTATGAATGAATCTGGTGATTCTGTTTCTTCTACTCTTAAACTTACGTTTCTATCTAGTTCTTTGAATAGTCTATCACGAAGATGTCTTGATGTGATAAATTGTCCTTCTCTTCCTGCAAATGGTCCATTGTTTACACTAAATGTCATTGATACTGTTGGTTCATCAATGTCTACAAATGGAATTTTTTCTGGATTGTTGAAGTCACATATTGTATCACCTATGTGAATACCAGGTATTCCTGATACTTCTATAATGTCTCCTGCTGTAGCTTCGTCTACTTCAACCTTTTTTAGTCCCATATGTGTATATACTTTTCCTATTCTTCCTTGTTCTATTTTGTCATCTTTTTTGCATATACTTACAGGCATTCCAACTTTTATGCTTCCTCTTTCAATTCTTCCTACTGCAATTCTTCCTACATAATCATCATAATCTATGTTTGAGACTAACATTTGTGCAGGACCGTCTTGGTCACAGTTTGGAGCTTTTATTGTGTTTATTATTGTTTCAAATAAACATGTTAAATCTCCATCTGGATCTTCCAAATTCATTTTTGCAACTCCATTTTTTGCTGATGTATATACTACTGGGAAGTCTAATTGATCATCATTTGCATCTAATTCTATAAATAGTTCCATTACTTGGTCTAGTACTTTTTGTGGTTCTGCTCCTGGTCTATCAATTTTATTTATTACTACTATTGGTTTTAAATTTAATGCTAATGATTTTTTTAATACTTCTCTTGTTTGAGGCATTGCTCCTTCGAATGCATCAACCAACAAAAGTACACCATCTACAGTTTTTAATACTCTTTCTACTTCTCCTCCGAAGTCAGCATGTCCAGGTGTGTCTACTATATTTATTTTTACACCATTGTACATTACTGCTGTGTTCTTTGCTAGTATTGTTATTCCTCTTTCTTTTTCTTGGTCATTTGAGTCCATTACTCTTTCTGCTACTTGTTCATTTTCTCTAAATACATGGCTTTGTTTTAATAATGCATCTACTAGTGTTGTTTTTCCATGGTCTACGTGTGCGATTATTGCTATGTTTCTTATTTTTTCGTTTATCATTTTTTATTCAATCCTTTCTATCAATTGGGACCGGGTCTTTTTTGCTTTTTTGGCATTTGGTGCCGGTTCTTTTTTGCTATTTTGATAATTCAATTATTTCTTTCATTATTTCATCTGTTATTTCATCTAATTCATCTTTGCTTCTGTTACTGAAATCCATTGGTTTTCCATACTTGATTGTCATTTTTTTGAATGGCTTTTCTCCGCCTTTTATTCCAACAGGTATTACTTTAGCTCCTGTTCTAACAGCAAAAAATGCTGCTCCATCTTTAGCTTTTTCTCCTTTTTCTATACCATTTCTAGTTCCTTCTGGGAATAATGCTATACTTTCTCCATTTTTTAAAGCTTTTAGTGTTGTTTTTAAAGCTGATACATCTTTTGAATCTCTTTTTACATATATTCCGCCAAATACAACTCCTAAAAATGCAAAAAGTGGATTTTTCTTTAATTCCTCTTTTGCAAGAAATCTTACATGTCTTTTGGCTGTAACAACTATTAGTGGTGGATCTTTGTATGTTCTATGATTTCCGCAATATATCAATGGTTGCTTTTTATCTTTTGGTATGTTGTCTGTTCCTATTACTTTTACTCTATATACAACCACAAAAAATATACGTATAACAGTTCTTACTATTACTCTTATTATTTTTTCTATGAATTTCATTTTTTCTTCCTTTCTGCAACTTTTTATTGTGTCTTTTTATTTCCATCTTGTTCTACATGTAAACTTTTAGCTACTACTTCTAAACTTTCCACATTCATTGCTGTTAAATTTTCTATTTCTCTTTTAGCTTTTTGCTTAAATTCTTTTAATACTTCTTGAATGTTAGAGCCATACATTACTATTACTTCCATATATATACTCGGTCCTGCATCTGTACTTGTAACTCTAGTTCTTACTACTTTATATATTTCTGGCATTTTTTCTGCTAAATATTCAATAATTTGTCTAAATACTGTATCTGAAATTGTAAAGTTTCCTAAATAACTAAATGTTGGTCTTATAATTGTTTTTTCTGATATATAAGGTTTTTGTCCTGCTCCTTTTGATTTAAAAATTTGTAATGGATCTAATAAAAATCCTGAGAAATCTTTTTTTAATTCGAATGTTGGCACAGGAATAACATGTTTTCCTTCTGTTACACGTATATGTCTTGCAGTTTGCATTTCTTCTTCTGTTGCAACATCATTTATGTATATTGTTTCAGATATTGGTGGTAAATCTAAATTTGATGCAATTTTTTGTACCATTCCATCTGATGTTCCTAATATTAATATTTTTGATGGTTTATACTTTTTTAAAGCTTTTTCAACAGCATTTTTTTCTTCTTCTTCCAAGAAAAGGGCGTGTTTTACTGTTGCGATTTTGGTTGGTGCTTTCTTAGCCGATTCTCCTGCAACAACTTCATTGTCTTTAATTAGTAGTCCGTCATCTATTATAAAATTTATACCTTTTTCACTTGCTACCATTTGAGCTCTGTAACTTTTTCCAGTTCCAGATGGTCCAACAAAAGCATATACTTTTATTTTATCAAGTAACATATTTTTCTCTCTTTCTTTTATAAAGATTTTAACTTGAAAATAAGCGGCATTAACGTCGCTATTTAAGTCTTTGAGACGAACATGTTTCTAATATTTAAAAACAGTTCGCCCCATTTCAAATTAATCTTTAACTTCTAATATCTTTATATCTCTAACATGGTCAATCTTTTGCCATGATGTTTCTCTTTTAAATAAACATTTAATGTTTATTACTATCCATGTTCCCATAAATAATGGATAACATAATAATCCTTTAATCATTGGTTTTATTGGCTTTTTCTCTAGTATTAATACTAGTAAGGCTATTGCTATAGGTAATATTAATGTTGGTACTAAATAGTTTAATATATTTATAAAGAAATCAAAATTGCTCATTGCATTTCCTGCATACATCAAACAGTTTACAATTAGTAAAAGCATTGTTATTACTAGCATTGGAGTTGTTCCAACTATATATAAGAATCCATCAAAATTCATTAAAGTTTTATGTTTTCTTACGGAATTAAATAATTCTACTGTATATCTTTTTATACATTGCATATGTCCAACTGTCCATCTACTTCTTTGTGACCATGATTGCTTAAATGATGTTGGTTGTTCGTCATATACTATTGCATCTGTTGCCCAACCTAACTTTTTACCTTGAATTATTCTTTTTAAAGAAAATTCTATGTCTTCAGTTAGTGTTTCTGTTTCCCAACCATTTGGTTTTACCACATCAAATCTTACCATGAATCCTGTACCATTTAGTAATGGTGATAACCCAATATTATATCTTGCTAAATGATATAGTCTATGCATTGTCCAGTAGAATAAAGCATATCCTGCTGTTATCCAGTTATCTGTTGGATTTTTGATATCTCTGTATCCTTGAACAACATCTTCTCCTTGGCAAAGCTTTTTATTCATATTTACTATGAAGTTTTTGTCAACTATATTATCTGCATCAAATACAAAGAATGCATCATAATCAGCATTTTCTTCTATTTTCTGTTTTAAAAACCATTGTAGTGCATATCCTTTTGTTTTATGGTCTGGGTCAAATCTTTCATAAACGATTGCTCCAGCTTCTTTTGCTACTTTAGCTGTTGAATCTGTACAGTTATCTGCAATCACATAAATATCATATAATTCTTTTGGATAATTTTGTTGTTTTAAACTTTCTATAAGGTTTCCTACAACCATTTCTTCATTGTGTGCTGGTATTATAGCCATGAACTTGTGCTTTTTGTTTGTTAAATATGGTTTATCTTTTAATTTTACTAATGCACATAAACTAACTACCATTTGATAGCACCAGAATGCAACTACAATATACATTAAGGCTTGTTTTAGTATATACAAATACTCCATTTTTTACCTCTCTCTTTTCATTGTTTCCCATTTAACTTTTTATATTCATTTGGCTGTTTCCGTAAGTTAATAGGTCTTTTTATATATTTTATTTTTATACCTTTTATATTATACTATTATTTTAAAGTTTTTGCAATATTTTTGGTAAATTTTCTTAGGTTTACTGTCTATTTTAATATTTTCTTAATATATTCTTTTATTTCTCCTTCTTCTGCGTTTTCAAAGAAATATTTTTTGAATTGCTCTCTATTTATTGTTTGTAATAGGAATTCTTGGTCAATTTCTTTTAAAATTGTTAGCATATCTTTATGTGTTACTTTTTTCATTATAATCAACCTCTCTTTTTATAACATTTACTATCTGGCTAACCATCCACCATCTACTGCAAGAGTATGTCCATTAACATAGTCTGATGCTTTTGAAGCTAAAAATACTACTGCTCCTGCTAAATCTTCTGGAGTTCCCCATCTTCCTGATGGTATTCTATCTAATATTTCTTGACTTCTTTTTTCATCTTCTCTTATTTGTTTTGTATTATCTGTTGCCATATATCCTGGTGCTATTGCATTTACATTAATATTGTATTTTGCCCATTCATTTGCCAAAGCTTTTGTTAATCCCATTACACCACTTTTACTTGCTGTATATGCTGGTACTCTTATTCCTCCTTGGAATGATAACATTGAAGCTATATTTATTATTTTTCCTCCTGTTTCTTGTTTCATGAATTGTTTTGCTACTTTTTGTGATAAGAAAAATAAAGTTTTTAAGTTTAAATTTAAGATGTCATCCCAATCTTTTTCTTTATAATTTATTGCGTCCTCTCTTCTTATTGTTCCTGAATTGTTTACTAATATGTCTATTCCGCCAAATTTTTTTACTGTTTCTGAAACTATTTTATCTACTGATTTTGTGTTTGTTAGGTCTGCTTTTATTTCTAGAAATTGTCTTCCTATTTTTTGGATTTCTTCTTTTGTTTCTGACATGTCACTTACGCCTACACCTACTATGTTTGCTCCTGCTTTTGCTAATGCTATTGCCATCGCTTTTCCTAATCCTCTACTTGTTCCTGTTACTATTGCTACTTTTCCATTTAGGTTAAATAAGTTTTCTATTGTTTTGTCCATAATTTTTTGCCACCTTTCCTTGGTTTATTTATGTTATAATTTTAGTTCATTTTTTGTTTTTTGGCAAGTAAAAATTGCCAAAAAAGACCCGGTCCCAATTGACAAAAAAGAACCGGCACCAAATGCCAAAATGGCAAAAGAGAACCGGCACCAAATGCCAAAATGGCAAAAGAGAACCGGCACTAAATGTTAAACACCAATGATTGAAAATCCATTATCCACATGGATAATTTCACCTGTAATAGCAGATGATAAGCTACTAAACAAGAAACTTGTTGCATCTCCAACTTGTTTTGGAGTTACATTTTGATGTAGTGGTGCTTTTTCTTCAACAATGTCTAATATTGAGTTAAAATCTTTTATTCCTTTTGCTGAAAGTGTTTTAATAGGTCCTGCTGAAATACCATTTATTCTCATGTTGTCTTTTCCTAAATCTTTTGCTAAATATCTGATATTTGCTTCTAATGCAGCTTTTGCAGCTCCCATTACATTATATCCTTCAATTGCTTTTTCTGAACCATAATATGTATAAGATACTATACTTGCATTTTCATTTAACATTTCTAAGTCTCTTGCTATTCTAACTGTTGCTATAAGTGAATAAGCACTTACATCACAAGCATGTGCATATCCTTCTCTTGATGTTAATATAAAATCATTTCTTAAGTCTTCTGTGTTAGCATGTGCAATAGCATGTAAAATTCCATCAACTTTTCCATGGTCTTTTTTGATTTGTTCAAAACATTCTTTTATACTCTCATCTGAACTTGCATCACAAGAATATACTGATGAATTAGGTATTTCATCTGTTAGTTCTTTTATTTTATCAATTTTCTCCATTGAGCCACATGTAAATATTATTTGTGCTCCCTGCTCATATGCTGATTGTGCAGCTCCCCATGCTATACTCCATTTATTTCTTATTCCCATTATTATGACTTTTTTTCCTGATAAAATCATTTTTAAATCCTCCTCTTAATATTGTCCCATCTTTCTAAATTTATTATATCTTTCTTGGACTAATTCATCTTTTGATATTTTTTCCAATTCTTTTATTGTTTTTATAATATATTCTTTTAAACTGCTTGCAACTTGTTTTAAGTCATTTTGAGCTCCGCCTTCTGGCTCGCTTATTATTTTATCAATTACATTTAACTTTTTCAAGTCTTGTGCAGTTATTTTCATGTTTTCTGCAGCTTCTTTAGCTTTAGAAGCATCTTTGTATAATATACTTGCAAATCCTTCAGGTGAAAGTATTGAATATACTGCATTCTCTAGCATTACTACTCTATCTCCAACTCCTATAGCTAATGCTCCTCCACTTGAACCTTCTCCTATTACAACACATATAATTGGAACTTCTAGCTCTGACATTTCCATAAGATTTCTTGCTATTGCTTCTCCTTGCCCTCTTTCTTCTGCACCCATTCCTGGATATGCTCCAGGTGTGTCTATAAATGTTATTATTGGTCTGCCAAATTTTTCTGCTTGTTTCATCAATCTTAATGCTTTTCTATATCCCTCTGGATTACACATTCCAAAGTTTCTTTCCATATTTTCTTTTACATTTTTTCCTTTTTGTTCTCCAATTACTGTCACAGGAAAATCTGAGATTTTTTTAGAAGAATCTCCTAAATAAGCTATTCCTCCAATTATTGATTTATCATCTCCAAAATTTCTGTCACCATGTAATTCCATAAAATCTGTAAAAATTTCATTTATATAATCCAGCGCTTTTGGTCTTTCTGCCATTCTCGCTAAATTAACTCTTTCAGATGCTGTTATTTTTGCCAATTATTTCACCTCTTTTTTGTGTAACTTAATTATTTTATACAATGTTTCTTTCATATCTTTTCTTTCGACTATTTTATCAATAAATCCATGTTCTAATAAGAATTCAGATCTTTGAAATCCTTCTGGAAGTTTTTGATTTATTGTTTGTTCTATAACTCTTGGTCCCGCAAAACCAATTAATGCATTAGGTTCTGATAATATTACATCTCCAAGGCTTGCAAAACTTGCTGTTACTCCTCCTGTTGTTGGATCTGTTAAAATTGATATGTATAAAAGTCCTGCTTTGTTGTGTTTTGCTAAAGCTGCTGATGTTTTTGCCATTTGCATTAGAGAGATTATTCCTTCTTGCATTCTTGCTCCACCTGACACACAAAATATTACTAATGGTAATTTTAGTTCTATTGATTTTTCAATTGCAAGTGTTATTCTTTCTCCAACACAGCTTCCCATACTTCCCATCATAAAGTTGCTATCCATTACTGCAAGTACTGCTTTTTCTCCATTAATTTCGCATGTACCACATTTTACTGCTTCATTAATTTTTGTTTTTTCTCTTAGTGTTTCAATTTTTTTTAGGTATCCATCAAAATTTAATGGGTCTTGTGTTTCTACCTCTGCACCAATTTCTTCAAAAGTTCCTTCATCTGCAATCTGTTTTATTCTTCTTCTTGATGATATTCTAAAGTGTTTTCCACAGTTTGGACAAACACTAAAATTATTATGTACTTCTTCTTTATATAAAATTTGTTTACAGTTATCACATTTAATCCATTTTCCAATCATCATATCAGAGGCTTTTTCATTCTTTTCTTGCTTTTCTTGTTTATTTACTTTTTTTATTTTATCTATAACCAATTGAATACCTCCTACATATTAAATTCCTTTTTAATAAATGATGTATCATAATTGTTTTCTTGAAAGTTTTTATTTTCTAGAATTTGATATAAGAAATCTCTATTTGTGTCAATTCCATCTATTACCAACTCTGATATTGCACTTTTCATTTTAGCAATTGATTCTTCTCTTGTTTTTCCATGTACTATTATTTTTGCAAGCATTGAATCATAGTTTTGTGGTATTTTATATCCACTATATATTGCAGTATCTACTCTTATTCCATTTCCACCTGGTAAGTGAAGTTCCTTTATTGTTCCTGGACAAGGCATAAAGTTTTTATATGGATTTTCTGCATTTATTCTCACTTCTAAGCTATGTCCATCTATTTTTATGTCTTTTTGTTTATATTCTAGTTCTTCGCCACTAGCTATTTTGATTTGTTCTTTTATGATGTCTATTCCTGTTACCATTTCTGTTATTGGATGTTCTACTTGAACTCTTGTATTCATTTCCATAAAATAAAAATCTTTGTTTTTATCTACTAGAAATTCTATTGTTCCTGCATTACTATATCCAATTCCTTTTACTGCCTTTACAGCTGTTTCTCCCATTTTTTCTCTTATTTTGTCTGATATTATGCTACTAGGAGTTTCTTCCATTATTTTTTGATTTTTTCTTTGTACTGAACAATCTCTATCTCCTAAATAGATGCAATTTCCATGTTCATCAGCTAAAATTTGTATTTCTACATGTCTAGGATTTTCAATAAATTTTTCAATATATAAACTATCATCATTAAAAGAAATTTTTGCTTCTTGTTTTACAATATCATATCCTTTTGAAAGTTCTTCTTCTGTGTATGCGATTCTTATGCCTTTTCCGCCTCCACCTGCAGATGCTTTCAATATTACTGGGTATTTAATTTTATTTGCAATTTCGATTGCTTCTTCTTTTGATTCAATTAAACCTTCTGAGCCTGGTACAATTGGTACTCCTTCATTTTTCATTGTTTCTTTAGCTTTTGATTTATTTCCAAGTAATTCAATTAATTTATGGTTTGGACCTATAAATTTTATTCCTATTTCTTCACACATTTTTGCGAATTTTGCATTTTCTGATAAAAATCCAAATCCTGGATGAATACTATCTGCACCACTTAAACAAGCAGCCTCTAATATTGCTTGTATGTTTAAATAACTTTTGTTTGATGGTGCTGGTCCTATACATATTGCTTGGTCAGCTAATGTTGTATGTAAAGCATTTTTATCAGCTTCTGAATATACTGCTACTGTTTCAATTCCCATCTCTCTACAAGCTCTTATTATTCTAACTGCTATTTCTCCTCGATTTGCAATTAATACTCTTTTTAACATTTTTTGCACTCCTTTTGACTATTACTGCATTGTTTCACTATTATACATTATTACTTATTTAGGTACTATTTAGTAACTGCAAAAGTTAATTCTCCTTTTGCTACAACTTTTCCGTCTACTGTTGCAGTTGCTTCTCCAACTCCAACTGGACCTTTTTGTTTTATTATTTTTACTTCTAATTTTAGTACATCTCCTGGTACTACGACTTTTTTAAATCTCATTTTGTCTATTCCACCAAATAAAGCATTTTTTCCTTTGTTCTCTGGAAGTGAAAGTATTGCTACTGCACCTGTTTGTGCTAATGCTTCTGTTATTAATACTCCTGGCATTATTGGTTCTCCTGGAAAATGTCCTTGGAAATACCATTCATTTATATTTACATTTTTATATGCAGTTGCACTTTCTCCAGGGATATATTCTTCAACTCTATCTATCATTAAAAATGGTGGTCTTTGTGGTATTATTTCCTCTATTTGTTTTATATCTAGCATTTGCTCCTCCTTATTTTAATTTAATTAATACATCTCCATATTCAACCATTTCTTCATTGTTTTTGCATATTTCTACAACTTCTCCATCAAATTCTGATTCTATTTCATTCATTAATTTCATTGCTTCTACTATGCATACAACTTGACCTTTTTTTACTTTATCTCCTACTTTTACAAATGGTTCTGCTTTTGGTGATGAGCTTGCATAAAATGTTCCCACCATTGGTGATTTGATTTCTTTATAGTTTTCTTGCTCTTGTTTTATCATTGCTGATGGTTCATCTTTTACAACAGTAGGGGCTGAATTTGGCGCTACTACTGGCATTGGTGCTGATAATGCTTTTACATTTCCTTTATCCATTTTAATTTTTAATCCATTTGGAAATTCTATTTCCATTGAATTAATACTAGAATTTTCAATATCAGTAATCATTTTTTTGACATCTTCTTCTATTTCATTATAATTCATTCTCTTAACTCCTTTTTTATTAATTTGTGACATTTAAGAACCGGTACCAAATGTCAAAATGGCAAAAGAGAACCGGCACCAAATGTTAATTATATTTTTTTAACAATATAGAACAATTATGTCCTCCAAATCCTAATGAATTTGACATTGCATAATTAACTTCCACATTTCTTCCTTCATTTGGAACAACATCTAAATCACATTCTTCATCTGGAACTTTGTAATTAATTGTTGGTGGTACAAAACTATCTTGTATTGCCTTTGCACAAACTACGGCTTCTACTCCACCAGCAGCTCCTAATAAATGTCCTGTATTACTTTTTGTAGAGCTTACCATAACTTTTTTAGCTGATTCTCCAAATGCTGTTTTTACTGCTGAAGTTTCACATGAGTCATTTAAATGTGTTGATGTTCCGTGTGCATTTACATATGTAACTTGATCTGGTGTAACATTTGCATCTTGCATTGCAAGTATCATTGCTCTTGCTCCACCTTCTCCTCCAGGTGCTGGAGATGTGATATGATATGCATCTGATGTTGCACCATATCCTACGATTTCTGCATATATTTTTGCTCCTCTAGCTTTTGCATGTTCTAATTCTTCTAATATTAGAATTCCTGCACCTTCTCCCATTACAAATCCATTTCTTTCTTTGTCAAATGGGATACTTGCTCTATTTTTATCTTGTGATTGTGATAATGCTTTTATGTTTGTAAATCCTGCTATTCCTGATGGTGTAATTGATGCTTCTGTTCCTCCTGCTATTGCTATATCTTGATATCCATGTTTTATCATTCTATAGCTTTCTCCAATACAATGTGTTCCAGTTGCACAAGCTGTTACTATTGATATTGATTCACCTTTTGCTCCTAAATCTATAGCAACATTTCCTGTTGCCATATTTCCTATACACATTGGTATATACATTGGAGATACTCTATCAGGTCCTTTTTCTACTAGTGTTCTATTATCTTTTTCGATTGTTGCAAGTCCACCAATTCCTGAACCTACAATTACTGCAACTCTAGTCATATCTTCTTTTTCTTTGTCTAATCCGCTGTCTTTCCAAGCTTCTCTTGCAGCAACTATTGCAAATTGTGAAAATTTGTCCATTCTTTTTGCTTCTCTTCTGTCAAAATAGTCTTCTGGATTATAATTTTTAACTTCTCCAGCTAATTTTACTTTAAAATCTGTTGTATCAAATTCTGTTATTTCATCAATTCCACATTTTCCTTCTTTTATTCCTTTCCAGAATTCTTCAACATTGTTTCCTATTGGTGTTATTGCTCCTAAACCTGTTATTACTACTCTTCTTTCCATTTTAACAAACCATACCTCCATCTATATTTATAACTTGACCTGTAATATATGAACTTTCTTCACTTCCTAAGAAATATACAACATTTGCAATTTCTCTAGCTGTTCCCATTCTTCTCATTGGGATTTGTTTATTTATGTTTTCCTTTACCTCATCTGATAATACATTTGTCATATCTGTGTCTATAAATCCTGGTGCTACTGCGTTCGCTCTTATATTTCTAGATGCTAATTCTTTTGCTATACTTTTTGTGAATCCTATTATTCCTGCTTTTGATGCTGAATAATTGCATTGTCCTGCATTTCCAGTTACTCCAACTACTGATGATAAACTTATTATTTTTCCATCTCTTTTTTTCATCATATATGGAACAACTTCTTTTGTTACTAAAAATGTTCCTTTTAGATTTATTTCTATAACCTTATCAAAGTCTTCTTCTTTCATTCTCATTAATAACATATCTCTTGTTATTCCTGCATTATTTACTAATACATCTATTTTGCCATATTTTTCTATAACTGCTTTTATAAATTCTTGTACTTGCTCTGATTTTGATACATCAGCTTTAACGATTAGTGCTTCTGCACCTTTATCTTTAAACTCTTTTTCCAATTCTTCTACATTTGTTTTATCTGAAACATAGTTAATTGCAACATTATATCCATTTTCTGCATATTTTAATGCAATTTCTTTTCCAATTCCTCTTGAAGCTCCTGTAACTACAACTACTTTCTTTTCTTCCATTTCACATTTCCTTTCTTAATCAATTTTTAAATAATTTTCCAAGCTTTCTACATTATTAATATTGTACAATTCAGCTTCTGGATAATCTTTTTTAATAAATCCTGTTAGTGCTTTTCCTGGTCCTATTTCTACAAATCTTTCAATTCCTTCATTTTTCATAAGTTGTATTGCTTGTGCAAATTTAACTGGACTTATTATGTGTTTTGCAAGTATTTCTTTTATATTATCTTGATCTGTGTAGAATTTTCCATCTATGTTTTTTATTACTTTAATACCATTTCCTTTTTGAAATTGAACTTTTTCAAGTTCTTTTGCAAATAATGTACTTGCTTGTTTTAGTTTTTCTGTGTGGAATGGTCCACTTGTTTTTAATTTTATTGCTCTTTTAGCTCCTGCTTCTTTAAGTTTTTCTATTGCTATATCTATTGCTTCACTTGTTCCTGAAATTACTGTTTGCACTTTGCAATTGTAATTTGCTGGAACAACAAATTTGCCATCTTGTCTAATTTCTTCACATATTTTCTCAATTTTTTCACTGTCTAATCCTATTATTGCAGCCATTGAATATTCTTCTTCTGGTAAGAAGTTACCCATATAATAACCTCTTTTTTGAATTAATTTTATTCCATCTTCAAATGTTATATAACCACCATAAATTAATGCCGCATATTCTCCTAAGCTTAGTCCAACTGCTATTTCTGCTTTTTTTCCGTTTTCTTCTAAAATCTTTAATAATGCCAAACTTGTTGTTAATATTGCTATTTGTGTATTTTCTGTTTTGTTTAGTTCTTCTTCTGGTCCGTTAAAACAAATATTTTTTACATCTATTCCTGATATTTCACTTGCTTTGTCAAAAACTTTTCTTGCTGTTTCATATTTTTCATATATATCTTTTCCCATTCCAACTGTTTGGCTTCCTTGACCTGTAAATAAAAATGCTGTTTTCATTTTCTTCTCCTTTTTTTGCTTTTTTACTATATATTTATATAACATTTTCTAATATTTTTCTATTAGAATGAATGGTCAGATTAGTTATTGAACCTGTTCATCGACACCAGAAACCACACATTTTCCATCTTCGTATTTTAAAGTTATGTTTTGTCTATATGTTATAAAATTGTTTGTTCCTGTTTTTACAACTTCATATGTTGTTTCATTTCCCTTTATAGAAATTGGATTTACTTCCTCTATCATATAATCAATTTGATTACCGTTAACTTTTTTAATAAATAAACAATCATTATATTCAATAAATTCACTAAATTGGCTTTTTAAAATATCCTCTGTCATGTATTTTGTCATTGCATCATAAAAATCACTATATTTTATTCCTGTCCAAACATAATCTTTGTATTCTTCAGGTAAATTAGTATTTTCTGGTGTTTGTTCCATTGTTTCTGGTAATTTTAGACTTGTTAATACAAATTGTGTTCCACCATTTTTTATATTTGCTAATGTATCATATTGATAAATGACTTCTGATGCTGTTTCTGTAGGAATTTTTTCTGATATTTGAATTGCCATTACTGTTCTCATTGCTTCATTATAATATTGATCATAAATGCTTGTTTCTCCAACAATTTCTGCAGCAATCATATATCCATCTCTCATCAATGTTAATATTTTGGCTTTTACACCTTTGTTTTCAGCTTCGAATTCCATCCATTGTAATGAATTAATTTCTTGAACCTTTGTATATTCTATTGTTGAATATATTGAATGTTCTAGCATTTGTGTTTTCAATTCTTCATTTGTTTGTTCACTTTGCTCTATATAGAAATTAATTCTTATATCATTTTTAGTTCCATCTTCATTCTCCACTTGTGGTCCTTGAATATAAAATTGAATTGAACCATATGGTCTTTCAACAACTTGCCAATTATCTGAAAGTTTCCCTATGTCTACTGTTATTATATTATTAGAATATAGTTTTGACTCTGTTTGTTCCACTTGAGGGCTTTGCACAGTATTCTCATTTTCTGCTGTATTTTCATTTTTTTCTTTTCCTGTAAAACGTGCGATTACAAATACAACTGCAAATAAAACAATTAATATTATAAAAAAAGTTCCAAAATTAATTTCAAAAGATTTTTTTCTTTTCATTTTTCCTCCATTCTTTATATTTCTAGCAATATAGAACCTGTATTTAATCCTCCTCCATATCCTAGTAATATAATCTTATCTCCTGTTTTTAATAAATTTTTCTTTTGCATTTCTTCCAAAACTATTGGAATGCTTGCACAAAAGGTATTTCCTACACTTTGTATATTTGTATACATTTTTTCTGTTCCAAGCCTATTTGAAATTGCTTTAATAATTTTTAGATTTGATTGATGTGGAACTATATATTTTATATTTTCTATTTTTTCATTTGACATTTCTAATAATTGATTTATATTCTTTACTGTTTCTGTTACTGCATATTTATATACAGATATTCCATCCATAAATATTTTTTCATTTGACTTTATTGTTAAAATGTCATCTTTATCAGGTATTGCTTCAATATTCGAAAAATATTCATTTTCTGATTTTTCAACTAAAGTTGCACCTGCTCCATCTGCTAATATAATTGCTGTTCCTACATCTTTCTCATCTGTGTATTTTGATAAAATATCAACTCCAACAACTATTCCTTTACTTACTTTTCCACTTTTTATATACATTTGTGCAATATCTAATGCATTTATATATCCATTACATCCTGCTAAAATATCAAAACTGATACATTTTTTTATATCAAAATATTTTTGTATGTAATTAGATATTCCTGGCATTAAACTATTTGTGGTTGTTGTTGCAACTATTATCATATCTATTTCTTGTACATCAATCTTTGTTTCATTAATTAATTTTTCTATAGCTTTTATGGACATTTCTTCAATTGTTTCGTTTTGAACAAAATATCTTTGTTTTATTCCTGTGCGTTTTTCTATATAATTTGTTTCAAGATTTAATTTTTTTTCTATTTCTTCATTTAATATTTTTTTACTTGGTAAATAACTGCTACTAGCAACAATTCTCATCGGTAAACTCCTTCTTCTTTTTTTGCATTTACATTATATCGTTTTTTCTTATTTTTTTCAATCCTATTATAATTATTGGTCAAAAAATTTTCGAAAAAAGAATAAGGTGAAAAACTTTGATTGTTTTTCACCACTTTTAAACTTTTACTAATATTTCATTTTTCAATTATTTATTTTTTGTCATCAAGGACCGTCCCTTTGGCAATCCAATCTTTTCCATCTACAACTCTTGTTACCATCATTGATGAAACTGTATCTCCTACAACATTTAACATTGTGGCTGGAGCATCTATAATTGTTGCAATTATTGTTAATATTGGTAATGCTGCAACTGGATATCCCATCATGCTTATTATAAGCATTTCAGATATTGTGCCTCCTCCTATTGGTACTGCTGTAATTAATAAGTTTGCAAGTAGAGCAACTCCAAGTACTCCCAAAATATCTCCTGTTGTTGATATACTTGTGCCAAATAGTCCTATAAGAAACATTATTTTAAACACTGAACCTATTATAGAGCCATCTTTATGAAAACTTGAACCTAATGGTATTGTTGTTTCTGCTATATCTGATGGAACTCCTATATTTTTACTTGCTTGTATATTTGAAGGGATACATGCTGCACTTGAACATGTTCCCAATGCTGTAACTGTTGGCGTTAAAGCATTTTTCCAAAATCTTCTTACACCTATCTTTCCTCCTGCTAAAAATGCATAGAATGTATACATTATGAAATAGAATGCTACAGTTACAACTAAATATATGATAAATGTTTTTAGATATCCAACTACTATTGTCTCTCCAAAACTACCTACAAAAGATGCAAAATAACATCCTAATCCAATTGGTGCATAATACATTATTATTTTTACTACATTGTTTACGACCTCATTTGCTGAGACTAAAAGTTCTTTTACTGGTTTAGCTTTTTCTCCACTCATATTTATAGCTAAACCAACTATTACTGATGCAATTAGTAATGCTATGATATTTTCTTTAGATAATAATTTGTAAAAATCATCTACTGTCAATAAATCTACTGTTCTATCTGCAATTGTTGCATCATCTTCTTCTGTTTCTGTAGTTTCATCACTTTCTTGTAATGTTTCTCTAATTTTTTCACCATCTTCTGGTTCTATTAATTCTACAAAATATGTACTTGCAAAACCTATTAGTACGGCTATAATTGATGTAAAAACAAATACACCTATTATTGTAAAAATAATTTTGCCTAACCTTTTTGGTGATTGCATTTTTGATATTGATGTTGTAATTGTTAAAAAAATGAGTGGAACTACTATTACTAGTAAAAGATTTAAAAATATATCCCCTAAGGGTTTAAGTATAGTTGCTTTTTCTTGGAAAATAATTCCTACGATTGCACCAACGATAATAGCAACTAATAAAATTATCGTGGTTTTGTAATTTGATAAAAATTTTTTCATAATACTACCTCTTTTCAATTAAAGGTAACTAGAAATATAATTATATTTCTAGAATTTGTTTTTATTATATATAATATTATTAAAGTTTGCAATATTTTATTCAAAAAAAATAAGAGATTAGCCTAAAAGCTATATCTCTATTGTTGTTTCGTATGTTTTTCCTGCAGAATCTGTAATTAAAATGTGATATGTTCCTTCTGATTTTACTTCAAATTCATAATTTGCATTTGTTTCTCTTTTTTCAAGTGTTAAATACATCCCCATTTTTTCTTCTCTATATTTTATACTATACCATCCAGAATACTTAGAACATTGTACATTTTCTATTTTTATTTTATAACCTTTTTCCATTTCCTCATATGTTACACTTCCAACGGTTATATTTCCTCTATCTAATCCACCAATTTCTGCACTTTCTCCATTTATCTGTTGTAGTGTATAATATTTTATACCTTCATATTCGTATCCGTCCAAAGAAATTACATTCCTTGTTGCAATATTTACTAAAAATTCTCCGTTTATTCCATCTATTTCAAGATTTCTTATTGTTTCTTTATCAAAATATCTATATCCACTACTATCAGTTTCTCCTGCTCCAGAAAATGCTGTTGAAACCTTGTTTGCATCTGCTATTGATATATCTTTTCCAACTTCCGTTATTTCTGTTCCTTTTAATATTTGTTCTTGATATCTCTCATATAATAGATTAACTTGTGCTTGCATTATTTCTAATTCATTTTGAAATCTAGTGTATCTACTGCTTTTTATTGATGCTAATCCTGAATATACTGATATACTCGCTAATATTATTAAAACTATTATTGTAACAACTAGTGATATTAGTGTTACTCCTGATTTTCCTTTGAACATTTAAATTCCTCTTTCTCAACTTTTGTTTTTATACTTATATATTATCAATAAAATCAATAGTTTTAATTTTAATTTTATTTACAATTTTATCTTTTTATGGTAAAATTATAAAAAAAGAAAAAGGAGTGGCATTTATGTCTGAAGAAAATGATACAAAACCTGAAATTGAAGTTATTAGTGGTGATGGTTCAAATTTAGAGATATCACCTGTATATGAACATATTAGTGCAGCTAAGCCAAAATCAAAAGACAAAAACCCAAAAAATATAATTGTACCAAAAAATAAACCTGAAAAAAAGAGCTAGTTTTACACTAGCTCTTCTCATATATTTATATATTTTTATAATTATTATCCGTTTACTAAATCTTTTAATGCTTTACCAGCTTTGAATACTGGGGCTTTAGATGCAGGTATTTTTATTTCTTCTTTTGTTTGAGGATTTCTACCTTTTCTAGCAGCTCTTTTTCTAACTTCGAAAGAACCAAATCCAACTAATTGAACTTTGTCTCCTCCTTTTAATGCATCAGCTACAACTTCTACGAATGCGTTAACTGCTACTTCTGTTGCTTTTTTTGATTCACCTGTTTTTGCAGCGATAGCTGCTACTAATTCAGCTTTGTTCATTATACATTACCTCCTATAAATTTTGTATATGTACCTCTATTGTAGTTTTACAATATCTGTACTTCTATTTTATCTTATTCTCCAAAATATATTAAAATCCTCCTTTTTTTATATAAAATTTTAATATATTTTTATTCTTTCTAAAAATTCATAGATTTTTTGACCTTTTGGTAACATATAAATGTCCTCTTTATTATAAATTTTTAGTGCTATCACTGACATTAAATATATTGCTACAGCTGATAACATTGATATTATTGTTGCCTTATTTCCAGGAATTATACTATTTAAAACTAAAAATATTGTATATGAGCATACACCCATAATCGCTGTCGCTAATGCTGGTTTTAGTACAAACTTTCTAAATGGTAAGTCTAATTTTACATATTTCTTTAATACATTAAATACTATAGTAAAAGCAACTGCATGGCATGCTATTGAACCAATTGCAGCTCCATATACATTTAAAGTTGGTATTCGTAATAATATTAAATTCAAAATCAATTTTACTATACAACCAACTCCAAGAGCAATTGCTGGAACAATGACTTTTCCAAAGCCTTGTAATGCTCCATTTATTGTTTGATCTAATATTGAAAATATTACTGATATAGAAATTAATTGTAATAGCAAAGCACCTTCATTTGCATTTGGATATAATAAGTTTAATATCGGCTGTGCAAAAATAATCATTCCTATAACACAAGGCAATCCAATTAACATTGATGTTAATAATGAAAATGATGTTCTTTTTGTTGCTGTTTCTTTGTCATTTTTTGCTTTTGCTGATGATATTGCAGGTACTAATGCTGTTGCAAAAGCTATATTTATAGCAAGTGGTAAATTAGTTAATGTATCTACCTTTCCTGCCAGTTGTCCATAAAGAGTCTGTGCTGTATCAGAAGCCATATATGTACTTAAAATTCTTTTTACTGTAAAAGAATCTATATTTTTATTAAATGATGTCATTATTGAGCTTAATGTTAATGGTATTGACACCATCAATATTCTTCTTATTATAGTTTTTACATTCTCATATTTATAATTTATTGATTGTTGTATTTCGTTTCCGATTTCTCTTCTTCTTATTCTATAATAAATAAACAAATAAGCAAAGCTTGAAAATGTTGCTATTGTTGTTGCTATTGTTGCTCCTGCAGCCATTAGTTCTGTTGATGTTGATGTGATATGTGCTACTATTTCCACAATAATAATAGTTAATACTGTTTTAAATATTTGTTCAAGAGTTTGTGCTCTTGCTGTTGTTTTTAAACTTCTTCTTCCATTAAAATATCCTCTAAATACAGAAGAAATAGATACAAAAAATATTGCAGGTGATAAAGCAATTAATGTTAATTCAGATTCAGGAATTTGTAGCCAACTATATGATATTGTGTGTGCACCAAAAAATAATAGCATTGTTCCTATTGCTCCTATACAGCCGAATGTTGCAAGTGCAACTTTAAATATTTTGTTTGCACCTCTATTATCTCCTATAGCTAATCTTTCTGCTACTAATTTTGAAATTGCATTTGGAACTCCTATTGACGATATTGTAAGTAATAATGCATATATTTGATATCCACTTGCATATATTGCATTTCCAGCATCTCCAAAACCATCTCTATTTGTTAAATATAATGTATATATTAATCCTAAAACTTTTATTGCAATCTGTGAGAACATTATTGTTACCACACCTTGCATAAAACTTTCTTTTCTTACTGCTCCTTTTGCCATATTCCCTCCATATTAATTTATATTAAATTTTATGTTTTTTATCCCATTTTTATTAATTATTGCTTAAACATTATATATATTTTTGCAAAATTTATCAATAACTTTTGCCAATTTTATTGACAAATTACGCTTTTTGTATTAAAATTATTGGGTATTATGTTAGGATATGATTTAAATATGAAACTTCTCCCCGGTAGTTTTAGATTTAAATTTCATATAAATAAATTAGATATAAATAAATAGGAGGGTAAATATTACCATGAATAACGTTACATATAGTGCAAAAAAAGAAACAGTTGAAAGAAAATGGTATATAATTGATGCTGCTAACAAACCATTAGGTAGAGTTGCAACAGAAGCAGCTAGATTATTAAGAGGAAAACATAAACCAACTTTCACACCAAATATTGATACAGGTGATAATGTTATTATTATCAATTGTAAAGATGTTGTATTAACAGGAAATAAAATGAATTCTAAAATTTACAGACATCATTCAGGTTATATTGGAGGAATGAAAGAAACTCCAGCAGCAGTTATGCTTGAAAAAAATCCTGAAAAAGCTATGTTATTAGCTGTAAAAGGAATGTTACCACATAATTCTTTAGGTAGAAAAATGGCAACAAAATTAAGAGTATTTGCTGGAAGCGAACATAATCTTCAAGCACAAAAACCAGAAAATTGGAATTTTTAATTAAGGAGGAACTATAATAATGGCTAAGTCAAATAAGATAGTATACAACGGTACAGGTAGAAGAAAAAGTTCAATAGCTAGAGTTAGATTAGTAGAAGGAACAGGAAAAATTACTATTAATGGTAAAGATATAGATGAATTCTTAGATTTAGAAACTTTAAAAGTTATTGTTAGACAACCATTAACAGCTACAAATACATTATCAAAATATGATGTTATTTGTTCTGTACATGGTGGTGGAGTTTCTGGTCAAGCTGGAGCTATTAGACATGGTATTGCTAGAGCTTTAAATGAAGCTAATTCAGAATATAGACCTGTTTTAAAAGCTAATGGATTCTTAACAAGAGATCCACGTATGAAAGAAAGAAAAAAATACGGTCTTAAAAAAGCAAGAAAAGCACCACAATTCTCAAAGAGATAGTATTTATAAAACCTCGGAATTTTATTTCCGAGGTTTTTTGGTGTTTAATCAAATACTGGTTTTGCTACATCTTCATCTGTAACTGTTCCTATTTCATATGTATAATTTAATACACTTTCTTCTTTACGTAATGAATCATAACTTACACTTTTAAGTTCTAAGAATGTTTCTTTATCTATGTATAATTTTCTATCACTTCTTTTATAATCAAATACATAACATTCTCTGCCATCCACTTCTTCTGTATATATTTTCATTTCAAATGATCTTAATAATAGCATTAATTTTCCAACATATCTGTTATTTCCTGTTATATCATTTCTTATTGTAATAATAGAGTTCCAAACCTCATCAGTTAAGTATTCTGAACCATCTGTAACTGTTTTGTTAGCCAAATTATATGTCAACCACTCTTTTGTTTTTCCATTTCCATACTTTATTTCATTTTCTTCTTTAATTACAATTATTCCATCTTTATAATACCTTTCAGTAGCTCCTCCCGTACCCCATTCATCTTTCATATAATAGTTATTACTATTATTAATTTCTGCTATTTTTTCACAATATTTTATAAGTATTGTTGTTTTTCTTGTTATTATTGCTACAAATATACATATTCCTAAAACTACCATTACTATTACAATTTTTATTACTGTTTTTAATTTAATTCTGTTTTGTAATTTTCCTTCTTTTTCAATTTTATTATCTTTATTATTCAATGTTTCATTTAACTCTTTTACTTTATTTTTATTATATATTATAATTCCTGAAACAACTGCAACATAAAGCATAATATATGATATTATCACTGGTTTTAAAATTTCTTGATATAGTCCAATAAATTTTACATATTTGCCATTTTCTGCCCCTAAGTTCACCAGATAATTTACTCCTGTCCATATCAAACTATACACAACAAACCCGACTATAAAATATACAATATATCTTTTTATTGAACTTTCTTTTATTGATATTAGTAACCCTAACATTGTTCCTATTAATGTAGACGTTCCTAATATTGTCAAGTTTATGTTAATAAGACTTTCCATTTTGTCGTAACCTTCTCTTATTGTTGTCACTTCGTCTTCATTTTGTAAATCCATAATAGATAACCATGCTTCGTGAATTAATTCTTTAGTAATTAGTAAAGAGCTTAAACTTAGAATGAAATAAATTATGCATATACATATAATAATGTTTTTCAATGTCTTTTTCATATCTAATTCCCCCTTTCTCTTAAGAATTTCATAACATTTGAAATTCTTCTTTTGGATACAAATTCAGTGCTTCCATCAAGAAATTTTACGACTATGTTTCCTATTTTACTTAAATCAAAACATTCAACATGTTTGATATTTACTATACATGAATTTGATATCCTTATAAAAGATTTTTTGTCTAGACAATCTTCTAATTCATATAATTTCTTTTTTATTTTGAAATTTCCATTTTGGGTTTTACAATAATTATTTTGTGCTTCACTAAAAAAACATATTACATCTTGTGTATTTATTATAGATACATTGTTTTGTCTTGTACCAACTATTGTATCTATGTTTTCAGATGTTGCTTGTATGTTTTCTATAATTTTATTTAACATCTCAGAATTCTGTGGTGCTTTTATTGTTATTTCTATTTCGTCATTTTCTAATTTACTATCTATTTGGGTATTTATTTTTATTTTCATTGGTACCTCCTTTATTCTATTATACTATACTCCCATTTTTTAATCTATAAAAATTCCTTTTTTTGTAATAAATGTATTATTTTTTGATATAACTGAAAAAACCTAGAAGTTTTGCTTCTAAGTTTTTTAATGAATTAAATCTAATGTTTCTCCAGGACTTGAAAATCCTTCTAAATTATAATAAGAATCTGGTATGTTTCCAACAATAACATTTTCAGCAATTATTACCTGATTTAACACTTGTTTTTCATATGTTTTAGTTGGTGTTATTATTTTCATATTACAATCAAATACTACATATACTCTATGCAAAGTTTGATTAATTCCTTGTGCAATAAATTCACTTTTTATATCAGTATCTACTGTACCTGTAACTGAAATTTTAATTGAAATATTAGGTCCTGCTCCTGATAAAAAATATAATCCTGAGAGTGCACCAACCGGAATTGTTATTTCTGGCTCTTCTACTTTATTAAATTCATTTTGTATTCTTTCGGTTAAATCTGAAATTAAGTTATTAATAGGAACCACATTTGCTCTTATAAGAGTATTCCCAGTTTCATCTTTTTCTATTGTATATAATTCTTCATATTTAAAGGTATTCATGACTATTGTTGATTGTTGATTTGTAATTATTGTTGCTATTGATTTTACTTTTTCTTCGCACATTGCTTCAAATATTGGCTCTATATAATTTAAAACTGCTCTTATTATTATAGCTATAATTGTTAATATAGTTAGCAAAATAATTAATTTCTTCTTTTGTCTTGTTTTTTGTGGACTAGGTTTTTTTGAATTTATTGTAGAAAAAGGCTTTAATATAAATCTTTTTCTTGAATAAATCTTATACATTTTGTTTTAATGTAATTGGTTCTTTGGCTCTTTTTAATACATATTTAGGGATATATATTTTTTCTCCCACATTTATTTTATCTGGTCTTTCAATTCCATTTACTCTTACAATATCGTCTACTGTACTACCAAATCTTTTTGCAATTTTCCACAAAGTATCGCCACTTCTTACAACATATATTATTACACTATAATCTTCTAAAAAGTCTTCTTCCACTGCTGTAATATTATTTATAACTGGTATTGCTAAGTTTTGTGATGTAGATGTTTCAAAATTCAAATCAATATTAACATTCATTGTTCCCGCATTATTTGTAAATTCTTTTTTAGCTACTTCTATTTGAGAATTAATTTTGCAATTTTCAGAAACTTCTATATTATCTACTGTTTGTTCAAATGGTATTGTAAATTTTTTTGTATTTACTCCAACTGATGATTTATCTGTAAATAACAAATTTAACTCAAGTTCGCCTTCAAATATAATTTTATTATTTAATCTGTTTTCTTTTGTGATAGTTGGCTCTACGGTTACATCTATTATTTCTCCTTCTGATAATTCTGGAACATTAATATTTTCTCTTATCTCACATAAGTTTTTCTGACGGCTCTTATTTGTCATAGTATTTAGCATACATGTATCAAATTGCATTTTTTCTCCTGGGCAATACATGTCTTTTATTACTTGAATTTCTCTTTCTTCAAATGTTGTACAAGAAATTTCTACTTCCAACTCAATATATACAGTATGTTCTTCCATTGAATTTGGTTTTATCAATATATTTTTTAGCATAAATGTTGTTTCACAAATGTTTTCTTCTTTTACATCTGGCGTATCTATAAAACCTACTAATGGAAGTCTATTTTGTGATACACAAATTCTTCCATCTTCTGTTAAATATACTAATTTTATTTCTACTTCTGATTTTGCAATGATTTTATTATAACTAATTTTTATATCTTTATCTACCAAACACATTTGTGCATTTAATATTTCTACTAAATTATCTGTACTTGGAATAGATATATTTTCTTTAACATTGGCTTTTGTACTTCCTTCTCCTATGATAGAGTTTATATTCATTAATTGTCTTAAAACTTGTATATCTTGATTGTTCATGTCTGTTACAATTTCCGCTTCTTCTTTAGAACTAACCTTCAAACTAACATCTAGTGTTACTTTTATTCCTATTTTTCTTCCGTTTAAAATTTTACATTCTATAAATTTTATGGATGTTGATATAGCTACATCCATGCCTAATTCAAGTTCTGGAATATTAATTGTCTCTGAAAAATCTAATCCTGTACTTAGTCCTCTTACATTATCAGCTTCTCCATCTGCTAAATACATGATATATGTTAATATATTTCCATCTAGTCTTACTTTCCCTTCCATTACGTCTTTTTTATATATGCATACATTTCCAGTTGTATTTATTGTACTTAATATATCTGGTTTAGAATCTGGAACTATCATATCACCTTGTACATTTATTGTTTCTTTTCTTTCACAGACTATTCTATTGACTTTTAAAGTTTCTTTTGTTGTGTTTATGTCCATTGAAAAAACCTCCTCTACATTTTTTGTTTATTAATGTATATGGGGGTTTTTTCTTTTTTATTACATATTTATTGAAATTTTTCCAATTCCACCTTCAATTGATAATTTATTTTCTCCGTTGCCTATAACTGTTTTGCTTGAAACACTTTCTCCGTTTACACTTATATCTCCTATTCCTTTTTCAACATCTAAAGTGTATATTTCACTACCACCTTGAAGGTCTATTACTACTTCTCCGATTCCACAATTCACTTCTGTTTTTCCTTTTAGTGTTCCAGAAAATTCTAATTTTCCTACTCCTGCATCTATATCGGCATTTGCTAGTTCTGTATTTCTTATTGTTACTTGACCAGCACCACATTCAATGTTTGCTGTTTCTGCTTTTAGATTGTCAATACCAACATTTCCTGCTCCTAATTCTAAATCTACTTTTCTTAAAGTTGTATTTTCTGGTATATATACAATTATTCGACTTTCTCCACTCCTAAAAATTGTAGATTTATCTTTGATTTCTAATTTGCCATTTCTATTTTCTATTATTGCATTTTCAGGAATGTCATAAGTTTCAACTCTATATTCTTCCCCTTCTGCAATTATTGATAAATTAGCAACTCCTACTTCAATATCTAGCTCAGTAAATTCTTCAAATTTCTCTGACCAATCAATTTCTTGTACATTTGACTGTTCTGTTATAACTTTTACTCCATATATTCCTGTTGTTATTGCTAGAACTACAGATACTATTATTCCTATTATCATTACTGCAAGATAAAGTCCAAATGCAATAGCAGCATATTTTATTATTTTTTGAAAGTTTCTCATTTTACTTCAACTCCTCCGAATAAACAAAATCCTTTTACATATATTGTTGGTCGATTTTCTTTTTCTTGTGATTTGTTGCTAATTCCTCCAAATATTGAAGTTGATTTTACTTTTACATTTACATCATCTGGCACGAAAATATCTATTCCACCAAAAACTGCTGTTGCATTTATAATTTGGTCTTGTTCTATTTTAGCTCCTCTTAAATCTAAATCCATTCCACCAAATATTGAATTTAATGTAACACCTTTAAATTCTGCTCCTGAAAAAGTGATTTTTTCTGACGAAAAAGTTGCATAATATTCTTCTTTATCATCTTTATTTAACTCTTTTATCTTATCATTTGTTTTTGTACTTATCGTATCTTTAAATATTATTGCAATTCCTATACAAACTAATATTGCTGGGAATATTAATTTTCCAACTTTATTTATATCTAATATACCTTGTGCAGTCAAAAATAATACTATTCCTAATAGTAACCAAATATAGTTACTAAACTTTGTACTATCTTTTATTACTCCTATTAAACTAGGTATTATAATGATTAAAGTCCACCAGCCTCTAAAGAATATATTTATATCTGTGATTCCTAGTGCATTTAAACCAAATATTAGTCCTAATACTATGAATACTAGTCCCCACAAAATATTTCCTACTTTTTTCATGGTTAGTCTCCTTTCATGTTTTTATACATTTTTATTTTTATACATTTTGAAAATATCTTTTAAACTCATTTTGCTTCCATAATTTAATATAGCTTGTGAATATATTTTTATAGAAATTTGTGCTACAACTAGTATTGTAACTAACATTACAGCTATTGAAATTGCTATCTCTGAGTTTGTTGCAATTCCCATCATTACTCTAAATGGCATACAGAATGGAGATGATATTGGTAATATAGCTGCTAATTTATTTAATTCACTAGTTGGGTTCATCATTGTAAAATATGCTAAGTAAAATCCAATTACTGCAATTATTGCAATAGGTCCATTAGCAGATTGTACATCTTCTGGTTTGCTTACTGTTGAACCTGTTAATGCATATAATAATGCATATGTAGCATATCCTAAAATAAAGTATATAGCTGTTATAAATCCTAAGAATGGTGTTATTGTTGAAAAGTCAACTATTCCATCTAATGCTCCTTCTTCTAAGAATAAAGCACTTGAAATTAATGCAGTTATTATTATTGCTGCAATTTGAATTAACCCTACAACTCCTATTCCTATTGTTTTTCCTAATACAATAGTCTTTGGCTTTGTTGATGTTACTAATGTTTCTATAATCTTTGATGTTTTTTCTGTTGTTATTGAGCTTGATACTTGATAAGCACAGAAATATATTGCGTAGAACAATACTAGTGACATCATCATCATTGCAAATTGATTTCCTTGAACTTCCTCTTCTTCTGTTTGTATCATTTCAAAATTAAAGTTTCCTGATAGAGTTTGAATTTGTTCTGGAGTTAGTCCTAATTTTGAAATACTTAAGTTTGAATAAATTGTTGATATTGCATTTGTCAAACTCTGTGGCATTTGTGATACCATAGCCAAATTTTCAACTATATATTGCATATTAATTTGTCCATCTTTTTTGGTGATTACTAATGCATCATCAATCTCATTATTATCAATTTTCTGTTTAATTTCATCAAATGTTATTGTTTCTGTTGCTATTGTTGCCTCATAACCTATGTCCATTTGGTTAATTTGCTCTAATGTTCCTTCAAATATATTATCTTCATCTACTATTAAAATTTTTGTGTTTTGAGATGATGTGTTATCTCCCATAATTGCATTTAATATATTTGGAACATTAAATAATAATACTATAATTGCTAATATAATCAAATTAGATATTATAAAAGATTTTCTTTTTATCATATCTTTTATTGTGAAACTTGCTACTGTAAATAAATCTTTCATTTTAAGCACCTACCTTTTCTATAAATATATCATTTAAGCTTGGTTTTTTTAGTTCAAATTTGTCTAATACTACACCTTTTTCTACAAGTGTTTTTAATAAGGCATGTGCTTTATCTTCATTTTCTATAGTTATTTCATAATTATTGTCTATATTCTTTTCAATTTTCATTCCTGCATTTTCTATATCTGCTGTAATATCTTGTTTTGCATCAATTTCTAATCTTTTTGCAGGATAAGAGTCTTTTATTTCTTTTAAATTTCCTTTTAATACTGTTTTGCCCCTATTTATAATTACTACATCACTACAAAATTCTTCTATTGATGACATTTGATGACTTGACATTATTATGTATTTTCCTTTTTTAACTAATTCTAATATTACATCTTTTAATAATTCTGTATTTACTGGGTCTAATCCACTAAATGGTTCGTCTAATACTATTAATTCTGGATTATTTAATATTGCTGTAATAAATTGAACCTTTTGTTGATTTCCTTTTGATAATTTTTCTGCTAACATTTCTTTATATTCTTCTACTTTTAGTCTTCCCATCCAATAATTTATTTCTTCTTTTGCTTGTTGTTTTTTCATTCCTTTTAACTCAGCAAAATAAACTAATTGATCAAATATTTTTACTTTTGGATAAATTCCTCTTTCTTCTGGTAAATATCCAAAATTAACATTTTTTCTTTTTACTTCTTTTCCATTCCAAGTGATTTCTCCACTATCTTTTTTTAATATTCCTAATAACATTCTAATTGTTGTAGTTTTTCCAGCTCCGTTTGTTCCTAATAGTCCAAATACGCCTGGTTCATTCATTTCTAAGCTTATGTTATCAACTGCTACTTTTTCACCATAGCGTTTGCTAACATTTTCAATTTTAAGTCCCATAAATTTTCCCCTTTCTAATTTTCCTCTTTCTAGTTTTCTCCCAATATATTACCATAGAATTGAAGTTATTACAATATTTTGCCTAATATATTTTATTAAGATTGGGTAAAATATAAAACAAAATTTGAGATGGTTGATAGCATATACCTTTAAAACATAATGGTAAATTAACTATAAGAATGAGTATGAACCCTGAAGAAATAATTAAAAAAGTAGATGTTCATACAAAAATAAATGAAGAAGCTTTTCCTACTGCAATCAATTTGTATAATCGACAAATTATGACTGGCAGAGGAAAAGGCAAATATAGTATAAATTTTAATATTCCCATTTTGGAACATATTCTTCTTCATGTTCTCCTAATTCTTGAATATATCCATTTTCAATGTCTAAATCATATAAATAGTTTTCAATTTCTTCATATTCTTTTGGCGTAAGTTTTCTATTTATTTCACTTATTTCTTTTGCCTTATATGTAGGAAAATACTGCGCCATCAAACTTATATAAATCTTATCATTAAAATTTTCTTTTAGCCATTTTAAACACCTTTTACTGTTTTCAATGTTATTAGGTAATATTAAATGTCTGACCATTAGTCCTTTTTGCATTACACCTTTTTCATTTAATATTGGTCTTCCGACTTGTCTATACATTTCTTTTATTGCATTAGTTGCTATTTCGAAATAATTATCTACTTTTGAAAATTCCTTTCCTAAAGAATTATAGTAATACTTTAAGTCTGGCAAATATATATCTATTAAACCTTCTAATTCTCTTAGTGTTTCCACATTTTCATATCCATTTGTGTTATACACTATTGGAATTTTTAATCCATTCTCTTTTGCAATAATAATGGCTTCTTTTATTTGAATAGAGTAGCTTGTTGGTGTTACAAAATTTATGTTTTCTACTCCTTTTTCTTGTTGCTTAAGCATTATTTCAGCTAATTCCTCTATTTCAATTTCTTTTCCTCTTCCTTGTTGACTTATTTCGTAATTTTGGCAAAATACACAATTCAAATTACAATTAGAAAAGAATATTGTTCCTGAACCTTTTTCTCCACTTATGCATGGTTCTTCAAAATTATGTGTTGAATATAAAGCTATTTTTACTTTATCAGTTGATTTACATCTTCCTATATTTTTTGTTCTATCAGTCCCACACTTATGTGGACATATTGTACATTTTTTTAATTTATCTAAATCTAACATTTGAAACCTCTTTTTTTACTATAATATAACAGGAAATCACACATTTATCAACTATTTTTAATCATTTCATATATTTTTGTTTCATTTTTAAATTTTATATTTTCTTGAATTGTTATAATCCACAAAAATATACAAATTAAAAATATTGCTATGTTTTTAAAATAATAAACAGTAATACTTGCAACTATTGTTAACATTATTATTACTATATTTGATATTATATTAATTATTTTTTTAGCTTCTTGACTACCAAATTCTATATGTAATAAACTTTTTAATATTCTTCCACCATCTAATGGATATAAAGGTAACAAATTAAAAAGTAAAATTAATATGTTTGAATAAACTGCATCTTGTTTAGTTATATAAATTGGGTCTATATACAAAAATATTATTGCTAAAGCTAAACTAAGTAATGGTCCAGAAAACGCAACAATTATTTTTTTAAGTTCTAGTAGAGTGCCTTTTTTTATTTTTTTATTTAAATCATTTATATTTACTTTAAAAGAAACTGTCAATCCATATGGCATTAGTTCTAGCCTTTCTGGTTTCATTTTTAGTAACAATCCTACAATTATGTGTCCTAATTCATGTATAACACAGAAAAACATAATTGTTAAGTATATATCAATCTGCTTGGTAAAACAAAATAAAAGTAAAAAAATTATTATTTTTAAATCTATTCTAACTCTCATTTTCCCCTTCTCTTTCTTTTTTGTCACAGGGACGGTCCTTTATGACAAATTTTAGCTTTGCTTTTTTATAATTCTAATATAAGTTGTGGATCAACATATCTATCTTGATATCTAATTTCAAAATGTAAATGAGGTCCTGTTGTATTACCAGTTGAGCCAACTTCTGCTATCTCTTGTCCTTGTACTACTGTGTCTCCTTCTTTTACATATAGTTTATTACAATGAGCATATACAATAATAACATCATTAACTTGTATTTTTAAATGATTTCCGAAATCTCCTTCTGATGAAGATAAAATCACTTTTCCATCTGTTGCTGAAACTATTTTGGTGCCTGTTACTGCAGCAATATCTGTTCCAGTATGATTTTTAGGAACTGTAGGTGTTGTTGGGTTTCTAAGTCCATATTCAGAACTTATCGTTCCCTCTACTGGTTTAATAAAGTTAATTGTACTTTTTATATAATTTGCATCCTGTTCCATTTGGCTTAACTCAGTTTGTGGTTCTGTTTCTGATGATATTGCTTCTGGCTGTTGCGCAGTTGTTTCTGGCTGATTGGTTATTTCAGACTGTGCAGTTACATTGTCTTGAGTCAAATCTTCTATAGCTCCACCTATGTTTTCATCATTATTTTGTAAGTTTTCCTCATTGTTTTCTGCATTGTTTTCTTGTGAACCATCATTTTCTTCCTTTTTTGTAATTTCGTTAATTTTTGTAATAAACGCAGAATACCACTCACCAAAGTTTATGTCTTGTTCTAAAATTTCTCTGGCTTTATTGGTAAAATCTTTTGAAAATATAGAATCATTATTTATTATTAAGTAAAATATTCCATATATAATTAAACAGATTATAATTTGCTTAATTAATTTTTTTACCCTTTTTTCCACTTTTTTACTCTTTTCCTTTTTTACTACAGGAATATTTCCTTCTCTTTTACTATAATATCTTTCTTCTGCTCTTCTTATTTTATCTTCAACTGATAGTACTCTCTCCATAACTTCCTCCATACAAATTAATAAAAACACTTTATAATGCACTTGTTTAAATGTATGCATGTATAAAGTGTTTTATGTTATTATATGAAATTTATTATTAAACTGATAATTAAAAGTGAAGTTGAAATAATACTATATTTTTTTAAGATATTATATTTTTTAGTTAAATTTAAGGCTGGTAATTGCTTACCTTTTTCTATTTTATTGATATAATCTGTTACAAGCATTTCAGCTTCTTTTAGTATATAATCTTTTGACTTACTTTGCCTTTCATCAATATTGGTTTTAGCACCTTTGTCAATCAATTCTTTTTGTCTAACCTTTGAAGTTTCTTTTAGAATTATAATAGCTTCATCTATAATATTAGATGGAAGTTTTTTTAACACAACTATATTTTTCATATTGCTTGATTCCATTATACCACTCCTTTAGAAGTTTTATATTGTAATTTTTTCCATTTTTAATTTTTTTATACATTTTTACTCTATTTACTCCATTCATTAATTACAAATTCTACTTCACTTTTAGGAACCACAGCAATTCGGAGTCCTTCTATTATTTTATTATTTGCAATACTTGCATTTTCTCCATCTTTATAAATTTTCGACCATCCTATATCATTAAAATATAATTGATATATTATCGAATTTTCACTATCTTCTAGTTCTAAACTTATTCCTGAAATACCATATAAATATTGTTTTGCAATTCCTGCAGGGATTGGATTGTTTCCGTTAATATCTGTTAATTCTACCTTATTTGCTCCATCTAATCCTAGTTGCATATATTGTTCTCCATTAATAATTGCTAACTCTGAATTAGCCATTGTTTTGTAACCATTTTCTGGATTTTTTCCATAATTAAATACAAGACCTGTATTTGGTGATTTTGCAGAAGAATTTTCTCCCCAATATGTATATGAGAATACTGAAGCTTTTAAGATATCTTGTGGAATTTGATTATTTATTTTAAATGCTAAACTTTCTATTTTTATCAGGTTTGTTGGATCTATAGTTCCTACAAAATTATCTTGCATTTTTACCCAACCTTTTTCTGAAATATGTGCTAAACATTCTAGGTTTAAATATGTTGTTCCTTTTACTTCAACATTTGTAATTGTTGTATTACCAGCTAAGTCAGTTATTTCTTTTACATATTGAATATCTGATATAAATTCTTTTGAAACACTATCTTGGTTATTACTTATATTCCATCCATTAGGTTCTCTTATTTTTTCATTACTATTAATTATCGCTAAAATTTTTCCATTATCTAATTTTTTTTGCTGAAATGAAATTTCTGGTTTTATATTATCAATAGTTATTCCTGTGTCTAGTATAGTTTTTGAAATCATATTTCCAGCCTTGTCTTGATAACTGTTTTCTAAAACTTCTAATGTTAGTTTACCATTTTCCAAAACATTTGTTAATTGTATTTCATAAATTATATAACTTTCTTTTTCTTCTAAAACTTTAATCTCTTTTGTATATACTTCTTCTTTTGTTCCAACAAATATTTTTAAATTTTGATTGTGTTCAATTAAGTTTTTATTATCTTGAACTTTTAGATTAATAGTAATTTTATGTGTTTTATTAGCATAATTTTCATAACCATTATTAGTATTTATAATATTTATAATCTGTGCAGTTGGTGGTTCTTTATCTATATTGTCTACTATTATATTGGCATCTGTTTCATTTCCACTTAAATCTTTAATAATGACCTTTTCCGCCTGATTTTTGCTATATATCTTTACTAATGTTTTGCCATCATCTAATAGTTTCCATCCTTCAAGTTCCTGTATTTTTTCATTAGCAACAATTTTTACTTCTACATCACCAGATGTTATATCTTTAGTCGAATATATAATTTCTAGAACTGGAGCAGTTCTGTCGATTTCCAATATTGCAGCTTTCTCAGTATATTCAAATACATATTTAGCAAAAACCTTTGAATTTATATTGATTATTGCAATTGCTATTAATACTATTATAATTATCTTTTTTAATTTCATATTTTCCTTTCTGCTATTCAATTATAGCTTTTACTTCAAATTTGTAGTTTTCTACATTTTCGCCATCATATGTATCTTGTAAATTATTTTCTTGTGTATTTTCATATTTCCATTCCCACTGAATTAAAACTGCATTTTGAACTTGGAAGATTTCATTCAATTTATTTTGCATTTCTTTTATTGAATTATATTGTTTATTATCTAATATAAAAACTAAATTTTCGGGTTTAGAATTTAAATCATTTACTATGATATTGCATTTAGAATTAAATGGTCTTTCTAATTTTATTAAAAAGTTCCCATAACTTCCTGGTGCTATTTTTTTATATATTTTATTTCCCTGTAAATTATCTATAACCTCCTTTACTTCATAAGAATTTTGTATTGTTTTATAAACATCAATTTGAATATTATCTTGTTTTACAGGATTAATTACATATGTGTTTTGATTATTTTCTTTATGAGTTTTTATACCAATATCTTCCCATAGATCAAAAATCATAATATCATTAATTATGTTTTTATTAGATTTATAAAAATTAAGGATTATAAATATTAGAATTAAAATTATTATTATAATATAGATTTTCTTCTTCATAACATCACTATCCTATTTTGCCCTGTTCTGAATGAATTTTAACTTGTATTTCTTTTAAGATATCTATTCCTTTAGTACCTAAATTTTTGTCGTAAATTACTTTTAATTTGTAATTTTGTTCTGTTTTTTCATTTCCTGGTAGTATTAATTGTTCACTTTTTAAATTTTCTAATTTTATTGGTTCATTATCTTTGTATAGTTCAAATTTTATTGATTCATCTGTATCTGCAATTACCTCTACTGTATATTCAAAACCAGTTTCACTTATTTGATTTTCATTAAAGTTTTTTACTTTAAATTCATAATATCCTATGTTGTTTATTGCACTGATTTTTGTGCTGTCATTGCCTTCAACTATAAATATTGGTGTTGCAATATCCAGATTTTTATTAAAAATTTCTTCTGTTTTAAATTTAGCAAATGCTATTTTCAAACAAAATAATGCAAAAATTATCAATACTACTGAAATTATTAGAATTATTTTCTTGTTTTTCTTTATAAATTTTATATTTCTTTTTCCTCCTTTTTTGATTTTTTCATATTTTTCTAAATCTTTTTATTTAATTACTATTCTGTTGGCATTTGTGTACCTGTTACAATTACATCAAATGTGTAATCTAAATTTGCTATTCCTTCTTGTGTATCTATCACATCATTTTTATTTATTTCAGTACTTTCTTCACCTGTTTCATAATCCCATTGCCATCCTATTGTAAGTGTTTTGGTTTTTACTTCATCATTAGCTAATATACTACCTTTTAATTTTTCAGCTACTTTTGCTAATGAACTGAATTTTTCTCCATTATATGTATAAACAAAGTTTGTTGGTTTATTTATTTCATTTGCAAAATTTACATCATAATTAATTCCTACTTCTGTTCCAGTTCCATCAATATCAATTGTAAATTCTCCTTTTGTTCCTGGAGCTACTTTTCCATTAACTAATAATGTTTCATCAACAGTATCGCTTAAATTGATTGTTTCAATTTTCTGACTACTTTCGTCAACTTTAAATGACCATTTGGCTATGTCTACTTGTCCACCTCCTTTTACTTCTGTTCTGTATTTGGCATATGTATATCCTCCTACACATAATGTTAGAACTATTAATGCTATACCTAATAGTCCAATTAGTTTTTTGCTTTTTTTCTTCAAATATTATTCCTCCTTTATTTTTGTTTTTTAGAAAAATATGAATTTATATAATAATCCTTCGCTTTTGCTTAGGAATTATTAACTTTGGTTTTCTTCAAGCTCAACTGCTTGTACACATCTTCTATAACTAGGTTCGTTTTCTACACATGTTATAAGTGTTAACATATTTTCTTCAGTGTTTTCTAATGGTTCCCAATCTGTGTCTTCTATTATTTTGTTTTTGGTAACTTCGTAAATTTTTTCAAAATCATTATGCCTATATATTATTTTGTCACCTTCTTGAATTTCTTTAAGTCTCTCAAAATAATTTACAGGATATCCTCTATTATGTGCAGCAAGTCCAACATTTCCTAATTCGTTAGGTGTTTCTGAAAAATGTCCAACATACTGTTCTAAAATTTCTTGAGTTGTTCCTTCTGCTATATTGGCTTTAAGTGATATTTTTTCGATTTCTATCTGCCATATTTCGACTGGAGTTTCTTGTATTTTTTCTTGCTCTGATATTACATTTTCTTGTTTTTGCATAATTTCTTGACCTAATTCTACATTCATTTTTATTCCATTGATATATTGATTAATGAAAATTTGAATTAATATAAATATGAATAACGATATGAAAAAACTAATAAGATTTACACCAGTTCTAGTAAATTTAAACATAGATTTACTATCACCTCTTTTATTTAATTGTTAATTTGATAATTTTTAGAAAAAATTATTTGAATTAATTTTTTGATTAAAATCTATAACTATGTTAACATCATATTTCATGTTTGTCAAGAACTTTTCATCGACAAAAAGCGACAATAGAATATGGAAAAATTTTTAAATTTAAAAGTATTGCACTTTAACTTTGTTTATGTTATCATTTTATTAGATTATTTTAAGGAGCAAAAGATGGAATTTAAAGAGAGTTTTAATTTTTATGACCAAACATATTTAAAATCATATAACTTAGATAAAGCAATTCAATATCAATTGAATTTATTAGATTCTCTTGATTTATATACAAGAGAGCATTCAGAAAATGTTGCAACAATTACTTGTAACTTATGTAAAAAATTACATTTATCAAAAAACTTTACTGAATATTGTGTTACTTGTGCATATTTACATGATATAGGGAAAATGTTTATTCCTGCACAAATTCTTCAAAAGCCAACAAAATTAACCCCTGAAGAATATGAAATTATGAAAACTCATACTACTTTAGGTTATAGATTGTGTTTAAAAGATAGAAAATTGAGGCCATATTATGCTGGTCCTTATTATCATCATGAGGCTCTAGATGGTACTGGTTATCCACAAGGATTAACGAAAAAGAAAATTCCTTTTGAATCTCAAATTATAAGAGTTGCAGATGAGTATGATGCTTTAGTACATAAAAGACAATATAAAACACATATTGGTATTTCAAAAGCTTTAGAAATAATTATAGAAAATACTAAGCCTTCTCCAGATGCCCCACCAAATACTGGTTTTACAAAGGCTGGAAAAGTAAATAAATTAATTGTAAAAAAATTAATTAAAGTTGTTATTAATGATGTTGAATATGAAATAGTTCTTACTTCTGATTATGTAAAATATTTAAAAAATGAATTACATAGATATAATAAAATAAAATATTATATTGAAAAAATGAATAGTGCTACAAAAGAAGCTGATAAACATTATAATTATGAATATATCAAAATGTTATTAAAACAAAATGAATCAATTAACAATTTTGAAGAATTACATCAAGAAGTTTTAACTGCTTATACAGCCAAAAAAGAAACTTTAAAGCAATTATATGAAGAAATTAAAATTGTAAAAAGATTAAGAGTATAAAAATAAAGATGTTGAGTAAATATTTTCAACATCTTATTTATTTACAAAAAAACCAACAATTTTCTCTAATAAGCTTGTTTTTTCTTCTTGAATTAGTTTTGTTTCAGTTTCAACACTATCTGTCTTTTCCAAATCAACAGGTGTAGTTGTTTTTTGTTGCATTCCTAATTGTTCTGTAGCTATTTGTTTTATTTTATTCCAATCTAATGTACTTTCTACTTCTTTTATACTTTTTTCTACTTGTCCATTTTCTTTTTCAATTTCTGCTAATTGAGTTTCCATGTCTTTTTTCTGATTAAACATTTCCATAATTGCTATTTCTCTATAGCTTATTGTGAGTAGCATGCCGAATACAGCCATAACAACAATTACTTGTTTTACTCTACTATTATTTTTTTGAGCAGTTTGATTTTGTGTTTTTATACTTTTCTTTTTAGTAATTACTTTTTTTGGCTTGCTTTTTGTTTCTGTTTTTCTTTTAGTAGTTCTTTTTGTTGTATATTCTGGCTCATATTTTCTTGGACTTGTTCCATATTGGTATGGAGTTCTTGGCATTACTCTCACCTCCTTAGTATATTTCAAATTTTTTCAAATATCCTTAGTTTAGCACTTTTAGACCTTGAGTTTTCTTGTTGTTCTTGGTCTGTTGCAATTATAGGTTTTTTGTTTACAATCTTTCCTTCAGATTTTGCACCACAAACACAATATGGTAGATCTTTAGGACATGTGCATTTTCCTGTTGCAGATATATATGCATTTTTTACGGCTCTATCTTCTAATGAATGGAATGTTATTATACATAGCCTTCCTTCACTTTTTAGCAAACTGATACATGTTTTAACTGTATCATATAATGGTTTTATTTCATTATTAACTTCTATTCTTATTGCTTGAAATGTTCTTTTTGCAGGATGTCCATCTTTTTTGGCAAATGATGGAATTGCTTTGTCTATTATTTCTACAAGTTCTTTTGTAGTTTTAATTTCTTTTGATTTTCTTTCTTTGCATATTTCTCTTGCTATTTGTCTTGAAAATCTTTCTTCTCCATATTCATAAATTATATTTGCTAATCTTTCTTCTGAATATGTATTTATGACATTTTTCGCGGTTAATGTTTGAGTTTTGTCCATCCTCATATCTAGCTCATTATCCCCAATGTAGCTAAAACCTCTTGCTTTTTCGTCTAATTGATAAGAGGATACTCCTAAATCTAGTAGTATTCCATCAACCTTATCTATTCCCAAATTTTCTAATATTTCTTTGATTTCATCATGATTTCCATGTATGTATTTTACATTTTGGAATTCTTTTAAATTTTCCTTAGCTGCTTTAAGTGCATCCTCATCTCTGTCTATTCCAATAAGTAAACCTTTAGGATCAAGCTGTTTCAAAATTTGCTTGCTATGTCCTGCCCCTCCTAAAGTTCCATCTACATATATTCCATCTTTTTTTATATTAAGACCTTTTATGGTTTCTTCCAATAATACTGGTTTATGACTAAATTCCAAATTTCCACCTCAATCTTTTTGTTTTTTGTTATCTTTGGAATTGAACTTTGTTACTTTATCTTTTGTATATTCTTTTTTGTCTTTTGTTATTTTTTCTTTTGTTTATTTATCTTTTGTATTTTAAAACTTTTTCTTTTGTTTGATGTCTTTCGTAATTTTGTCTTTAGTATTTTTATATAAACTTTTGCAAGTTATATACCTAACATTGTCATATTTTCTGCAATTTCATCTGCAGAGATATTTTCATCACATTTTTGCCATGTTGCTTTATCCCAAATTTCTAATCTTGTCCCAACTCCAACTATAACTGCATCCTTCTCTAATTTAGCCGCTTCTCTTAAATTGTTTGGAATTAAGAATCTTCCTTGTTTATCTATTTCACACTCTGTTGCACCAGATAAGAAAAATCTTACAAAGTTTCTGGCATTTTTATCTGAAAGTGGTAGTGCTTTTAATTTTGTTTCGAAATTTAACCATTCATTTTGTGAAAATACAAATAAACATCCGTCTAGTCCTTTTGTAATAATAAACTTTTCTCCTACATCTTGTCTTAGTTTTGCAGGCATTATTAATCTTCCTTTAGCGTCTAGAGAATGCTCATATTCACCTATTAACAATTAAATTTCCTCCTCTCCACATTGTCACCACTTTGTACCACTTTTCTCCACTTTGAATAAATAATAATACATTTATTAATATTTTGCAAGTACTTTTTGTAATTTTTTTCAAATTTTTTCAAAAATAAAAACATAGGTTCGTTTACAGTTGGGCGGCTTTGCGAACTTATGTTTTTATTTAATGATGTTCTTTAGACATCTTATTAGATAATCTATCTGTTCAAAAGTATTATTGTCTCCAAAAGTAGTTCTTATTGCACAATTTATATATTCCTCAGGAACAGCTATAGCTTTTAAAACATGAGATGGTTCTGTATTACCAGATGAACATGCAGAACCACTTGAAACACATATTCCTTTTTCGTCTAATTTATAAATTATTTTAGAAGAATCTTCATTTTTAAAAGAAATATTTGCATTTCCAGGTAATCTTTTTTCCATTGAACCATTTATTCTTATTTTTTCTGAAAATTCTTTTTTTAGCCTATCAATATAATAATCTCTTAGTTTCTTTAAATATTTTATATGTTTTTCCATATTTCTATTTGCGATTTGGCAAGCTTTACCAAGTCCTACTATTCCTGCAACATTTTCTGTTCCAGCTCTTTTATTTTTTTCTTGATGTCCTCCATTAATAAATTTTTCTACTTCTATTCCATCCTTAATATACAATGCTCCAATACCTTTTGGTGCATTGATTTTATGACCTGATAGAGAAAGCATGTCAATTTTTTGTCTTTCCACATCAATTAGTGTATTTCCCAAGGCTTGAACAGCATCTGTATGAAATGTTATATTTCTACTATGTGCTATTTTGGATATTTCTTCTATTGGTTGAATTGTTCCAATTTCATTATTTGCAAACATTATGCTTATTAATATAGTTGTATTTTTTATATTTTTTTCTAGTTCGTCTAATTTTAATATACCTTCTTCATCTACATCAATATATGAAACTTCATATCCATGTTTTTCTAAGATTTTACATGTTTCTATTACTGCAGGATGTTCAATTTTTGATGTTATTATATGATTTCCTTTTTCTTTATTTGCATATGCATAACCTTTTATAGCTGTATTATCACTTTCTGACCCACTGCCTGTAAAAAATATTTCATTTGGCTTACAGTTTATTAATTCAGCAACTTGTTTTCTTGCATTTTCGATTGCCCTTTTTGCATTTCTTCCTATTGTGTACAAAGATGATGCATTACCATATTCTTTTGTTAGATATGGTATCATTTCATTTAATACTTCAGTTTTTATTGGTGTTGTAGCAGCATTATCAAAATATATTGTATCCATATTTCCACCTTACTTTCTATATAAATATTATATGAATTTTTTGAAAATATGGAACTTAAAATTTTATACAAGTTCAATTCCTATAAGTGCTCTATATTCCCCTCTTTTGGTCAAAGACTTCTCATATATTCCAACAATAATATTTTTAGTAACTTTCACTTCATCATCTTTACTTACTTCAAGTTTTTCTGCTCTAATTCCTAGCAACATTCCATTTTGTTTTCCTAAAGATGAAAAAGGTATACATCTTAATTTGGGTAAATATTGTTCTTGTATCTCTTCAGGGATATTGGTCAAATCTCCTTTTAAAATATTATCTAAATTATTTAAAATTTCTTTAGGTAATATGTCATATAACAAACTACTTTCTACAATTATTACTGGAGTATTTGTAATTGGTTCTTTTACAAGGTTTCCTGTATCAAGCATTGCTTTTGTCCTAATATATTTATCACCTATTTGTATATGTATATCACAAGACATATCTTTGGAATTCATTTTTGTTTTTATAATTTTAAATGATATTTTTATCACAATAAAGGCTACAATTCCCCCAAGTATAATTATTTTTAATACGTTTTCTCCTGCAAACATTCCATTCTTAATCGAAATTTGTTTTGGGTTTATAAAATAAATTAAATATAGTGCCACTCCTCCAAATACAAATGATGTCAGGTAAAAAATTAGAATTTCTTTGCATAGCTTTTTTATATTTTGAGGCTTAAATGCTATGTATAACATTATTACTGCTAATATTGTTTTTGAAATTAATGAATTGTATATACTCATTTTTGAAATGTATAAAATGATAGCATATAGTGCTCCTATCGCACTTGAAATGAGTAATCTTATGACTTTTACCTTAATTTTTAATATAATTGATGTGGCATATAATATTATGCAGTTCATTATAAGATTTTCGAAAAAGATTACATCTATATATATTGTCACACTTACCACCGAAAATATTGTACAATATTTTTGATGAAAATACTGTCTTATTTTGAAATTAGTTTAATCTGTTTTTAGAATCTTAATAATTTTAACATTATTTAGATATTCAGGATCTGAATATAAATCATTTTCTACCTTTTCTCTCTTGTTAATTACAAATATTTTATCACCTACTTGCAATTCAGAAGCATTAATCTTTTTATTGCTCTCATTTAAAACTAATACATCATTTACAGAAAATTTGTATCTTGTATAAAATATCTCACCTGTTGATATATCTTCACCTGATTTTGCTTCAGTAGTAATTGTATTTTCATCAATGCTTGTAATTATAAATTCATAATCCTGAAATCTATCATTTATATAATTTAGGCCAATTAAAGCAAAAATAAAAATCAATATTACTATAACAATTATTTTTTTCATTAAACTATCCCCCTTTCTTATATTATAATTATATCATAATAATGAGGACATGAATTCATATTCTCATTTTTTGCCAAAAAAATATTGCCATAAAGGTCCCGTCCCTTTGACAATATCTTTGTTTATTACATATTTTTATTTTTGTTTTTACGTAAGAATGCTGGAATGTCTAAATCTCCTGAGTTAGAATTCATATCTGTTGATGATGGAATTGAACTTACTTTCTTTTCTCCCCATGATTTGTTAACAAAGTTATCTACACTTGTTGCATTTCTTGTCTCTGGTTTTTCAAATCCTGTAGCAATAACTGTTATTTGGATTTCATCTTTCATGTCTGGATCAGTTACTGTACCAAATATGATATTTGCTTCTGGATCTACACTACGTTGAACTAATTCTGCAGCTGTATTTACTTCATGTAGTCCTAAGTCTTCTCCACCTGTTATATTTATTATAACACCTCTTGCTCCTTCGATTGATGTTTCTAGTAATGGACTTTGTACTGCTTGTTTTGCAGCATCTTCTGCTCTGTTTTCTCCAGATGCTCTACCAATACCCATATGTGCCATTCCTGTATTTAACATTATTGTTTTAACATCTGCAAAGTCTAAGTTAACTGTTCCTGTTACAGCGATTAAGTCTGATATACCTTGTACACCTTGTCTTAATACATCATCTGCCATTCTAAATGCATCATTTATTGATGTTTTTCTATCAATAATTTGTAGTAACTTATCATTTGGTATTACAACTAATGAATCTACTTTTCCTTTTAAACTCTCTATTCCTTTTTCGGCTTGTGAAAGTCTTTTCTTTCCTTCAAATGTAAATGGTTTTGTAACAACACCTATTGTTAATATTCCCATTTCTTTTGCTGCTTGAGCAACTATTGGTGCAGCTCCTGTACCTGTTCCTCCACCCATTCCGGCTGTAACAAATACCATGTCTGCTCCTCTTAATGTTTCAGCTATTTCTGATTTATTATCTTCTGCTGATTGAGCTCCAATGTCAGGGTTTGCTCCTGCTCCTAGCCCTCTTGTTATTTTTTCACCTATTTGAATTTTTGTTCCTGCTTTTGACTTTTGTAATGCTTGTCTATCTGTATTTACAGCAATAAAATCAACACCTTTTATTCCCGCTTCTATCATCCTATTAACAGCATTATTTCCGGCTCCACCTACACCTATAACTTTTATTGTAGCTGTACCATCCATCATTGTTACATCTTCATATTCCATCATAAAGATTTTCCTCCTCATAAAACTATATTTTAATTACATTTTTTATTTTTTATTTTAAGAATAAAAAAACTCTTTTATTCTTTCTAAAATTACCTTAAATACACTTTCATTTGATTGAGAATCAATACTACTTGATACTGATTTAGCAAAAGGTCTTGCTGCAATATATCTTACAAGTGCATAACTGGTTCTAAATTCTGGTTTTACAGTACTTATTAGTCTTCCTGTTGACATTTTTACAGGTATGTTTAAATTAATTTTTCCTGCTACATCACTCTTGTTTATATTTGTTATTCCTCTACCTGTAAGTACAACTGTATTTATATTTGATTTTACATTTTGATTTGTTATGTCTTTATTTATTATTGCAAATATCTCTTCTATTCTAGCTTCTATAATCTCTATTAGTTCAGAACTTTTTATAACTTTATTTCTGTTATCATCTTTGCATGTGTTTAACATTATCTCATTATCATTATCTATAAAAGATTTTAGTGCTAGTCCATATTGTTTTTTTAATTTTTCAGCTTCTTCCTCTGAAATGTTTAATACTAATGAAATATCATGTGTAATGTTATCTCCTCCTAGAGGAATAGTATTTGTATAAACTAGCATATTTCCTTCAAATACACCAATCTCTGTATTTCCTGCTCCTATATCTAACAACATTACATTGTCATATAATTCATTAGTATCTAGCATTAAATTTCTTTCAGCTAATGCTGTTGGAACAATTCCATCAATTTCTATACCAACTCTTTTAAATATTGATGTCAATTGTCTAACATAGTCTTTGTTAGCTAAAATAACTTCTGCTTTTAAATTAAAACTTGAACTTAGATTTCCTACTGGATCAGTTACTACTTTTCCATTGTCAAGTACTACTTCTGATGGTACAATGTCTATTATTGTTTTCCCTTCTGGTATTTCTATGTCTTTAGCCTGCATAATTGCATTTTGGACATCTTTAAGTGATATACCGGCAAATTTATCTTTCAATTCTTTCATTATGCTATTTTGAACTATTGTAACATATTTCCCCGGAATAGTTACATATGCTGAGTTTATTTTAAAGTTTGCTTCTTCCTCGGCATCTTTTATAGTTTTTGCTATACTTAAGCTTATCTCTTCTTCATTTATTATTTTGCCCTTTTTTAATCCGCTACATTTACAAGATGTACTACAAATGGTTTCAATTTGTCCAAAATTGTTTACTTCGCCAACAACTGTGCATACTTTAGATGTACCTATATCAATACCAACTATGATATCACCTATTGCCAAAATAATTCCTCCATTTATTTTTATGTTTTACTAGTGTTATATATATTACATTTTTAATTAAATGTCAATACAATTTGAAATATTTCTGTAATATTTTTGTAACATGTGTAATATATTTGTAATATTATTTTTTTATTCCTGAGTGACTGCTTTTTCGGCCTTTTTCTTCTTTGATTCAGTCCATTTTTCAATATAATATCTTCTTATAATTGTTAAATTTGTGAACATTCTTCCAACAAAAACAACTAATGCTGCTAGATAAATATCTAGGTTTAATTTTTGTCCTAAATATGTTAATGCTATTGATAAAATACTATTACAGAAAAATCCAGAAATAAATATTGTTAAATCAAAATTTTTCTTTAATACTGATGTAATTCCACCAAAAACAGAATCTAATGCAGCTACGACTGCTATTGCTAAAAATGTTGAATATGTATATGGTATTATAGGTGCATTTAGACCTATTAAAGCTCCTATTATACATCCAATTATAATTGCTATAACTATCATCGTTTATTCCTCCTATTTCATATATTTTGTACTTATTTGACCATCATATTTGTTGATTTTTACTTCTCTACTTCTCTGTACATCAACTTTATGGCCTAATTCTTGTAATTCATAGGCTTTTCCGCCATTTCCCATAACAGCACTTTCTAGATAACTTTGATTTCCAATTGCTTTTATAACAAATGGTGACGTTATTCTTTTACTATTTACTTGTAAAAATGAACTTTCTCCACTTCCAATTGTAAATATGTCTGACATTGAAACAATTCTATTGTCATTGATAGATATTGCCTCTGCACCAGCTGCAAATAATTCATTAACAAGTAATAATAAATCTTGTTCTGTTATTTTTTGAACAGTAGTATCATCATCTAATTGTGTACCTCCATTGTCTGTTATAACTATTATGATACCTTCGCCTTGTACATCTGTTTTTCCCAAAGCTTCATTTATTTGTGCTAATTCAGTTTCTAGTAATTTCGTTGTTTCTTCATTTGATTCACTTTGCGTCTTGTATTCTTCTATTTTAGAAGAAACTTCTTGATATCTTTCTTCTAGTGCATTATATTGTTCCCTCCAAGTTGATAATTCTGTTCTCAATTCTGTTTCTCTCATGTTTTCTATTTCCGTCAAATCTGTCTGTTTTACAACTTTGAATTGCATAAACATTACAAGCATTAAAGCAAAACATGCAATTCCAATTGTTATTGACATTACTAATTTTTCTTTTTTTATTTTTAGTTTCATGTTTTACCTCCATTACTCACTTTCTGCATATTCAAATTTTATAACTCCACTATATTTAGGTATTGTTATATTATCAGCTCTTTTTAATTCAGCTTCTAAAAGCCATTCTTCTCTCATACTCCATAGATATCCTCCATATCTATCTACCATTACAAGTGTTTCTTGCAAACCAATAGCTTTTATTTCAAATGGTGCCCCAATTTTAACTCCATTTACTCTTATAACACTTCCATCACAATCAATTACAGAATTTGCTACTATTCTTTGTCCATTGATTGAAATTGCTTCTGCTCCTGCATTTTTTAGTTCATTTACAACTCTTATTATATCTGAATAATGTACTAGTAAATCATTAGGATCTCCTAAAAAGTTGTTCTGAGATATGCTTTGGTTATCATTTAATGTTACTATCACTCCACTACCTGTAACTTCTGTTAAACCAAGTGCTTTATTTCCTTCTGTTATATTACTTTCTAATTCTTGTAATTCTGTATTGTTCTGTGTTGCATTAGTCCTTTCTGTTTCTAGTTCCTTTTCTGCATTTTCAAGAGTTTCATATAGATTATCATATCTTTCTTTTAATCTTAATATTGAATCTCTCAATCCATTTTCTGTTTCATTACTACTTGTAGTTGTTCCAATTGCATTTATTGTTTTAATTTGTGCACATATTCCATATGATAATAATACACACATACAACCTATTATTAAGCTAATTACTTTTTTGTTGTTCATATATACCTCTCTTTCTATCCCTCACTAAAATATGGAGTAAATCCTTCATTTAAATTTCCGTTAACATATATTGTACCTCTATGTCCTGCTTCTTGATCTAGTATTGCTTTAACATAATACATTCTTTCTTTTAAATTTGTAGCATTCCCAAAGTTTATTTTTATTCCATCATTTGCAAGTTCTACGATATATTCATCTTGTACATCAAATTGTGTAATTTTATCAGCAATTCCAATTTCTTTTGAATTTTCAATAATTTGTAATACATTTTCCATTTTTACTAAATCATTTTCGTCTAATCTATGTTGAGTTTGTAAGCTGTTTTCGTCAGCACTCATTCCTGTTATTGTCTTTAGTTCTAACCTTTCTGTTGAACTTTCTAAAAGATATCCTTGTCCATCAATATATACATATTGTCCAGATGGTGTTTGAATTTGATATTCCTTTTGTCTTTCTTTTATTTCTATTTTTATAGTATTTGGATATTCTTTACTTACTTTTGCTTCTTCAATGTATCCATGTTGTTTTAACTTGACTTTTACTACTATATTAAATGTTGAAAATATACTATCTCCTGTTTTTATTTCTGACATTTCTTGTACTTGTTCTTGTGTTAATTGTACATTTCCACTAATGTCTATTGTCGTAATTTTAAATGTTGGCGAATTCAATAAATATGCACAAATTCCAATTATTATAATAAGACATGATATAATAATAATTGCTATTCTCCTTCTTTTTCTTTTCTTTTGTTCAATCTCTCTTTGCTTGCTAATTCTACCAGTTGCTCTTACTTTTTTGTTCGCCATATTTAACCTCCTTTTTTAGGTTATATTTTAATTTAAAATTCTGCCTTTATATCTTATCACATTTTGATGTATTTTTTCTATAGTTTTTATAAAATTCATTCAAATTTCTTATTTTTTCTTGTTTTTTTCTGTATAGTATTGTATAATCTTAACATAATATTTAAACAAGATGAATGAGAAAGAAGGAATTTATATGTCAGATTTAGTTTTAAAAGATTTATTTGTAAATACTTCCGATTATGCAAATAAAAAAATCACTGTTGAAGGATGGGTTAAAACCGTTAGAGATTCTAAAACTTTTGGGTTTATTGAATTAAATGATGGTTCATATTTTAAAAATGTCCAAATAGTTTTTACTGATAAATTATCAAATTTTGAAGATCTTACAAAGCTTACAATCAGCTCTACAATTAAAGTTACAGGTATTTTAGTTATAACAGAAAATGCTAAACAACCATTTGAAATCCAAGCTAAAGAAATTGTAATTGAAAGCTTATGTTCTACTGATTATCCTCTTCAAAAGAAAAGACACTCTTTTGAGTATCTTCGTACAATAGCACATTTGCGTCCTAGAACAAATACTTTTAACGCTGTTTTTAGAATTAGAAGTGTTGCTGCATTTGCAATTCATGAATATTTCCAATCTCATGGATATGTATATGTTAACACTCCTATAATCACTTGTGCTGATTGTGAAGGTTCTGCTAAAATGTTTAAATTAACAACTTTAGACACTGATAAGCCTCTTCCTATGAAAGATGGAAAAACAGATTATTCACAAGACTTATTTGGAAAAAAAGCTTTTATCACTGGTTCTGGCCAATTACATGGTGAAACTTTTGCACAAGCTTTTGGTAAAATATATACTTTTGGTCCAACTTTGAGAAGTGAAAATTCTAATACAAAAACACATGCAAATGAATTTTGGATGATTGAACCTGAAATTTCTTTCTGCGATTTAGATGGTTTAATGGATATTGAAGAAGATTGTTTAAAATATATTGTAAAATCTGTTTTGGAAAAATGCCCTGAAGAAATGGCTTTTTGTGATAAATTTATTCAAAATGGATTGATTGAAAAATTAAATAAATTAATTGATTCTGATTTTGTTAGAATTGACCATAAAGATGTAGTTGATATTTTGAAAAAGGCTGATAGAAAGTGGGAATTCCAACCAGATTATGGTGAAGATTTAGCAAAAGAACATGAAAAATATATTACAGAATATTTTGATGGCCCTGTTTTTGTTAAAAATTGGCCTAAAGATATTAAGTCTTATTATATGAAAGTAAACCCAGATGGAAAAACTGTTGCTGCTGTTGACCTTGAAGTTCCTGGTGCAGGTGAAATTATGGGTGGTTCTCAAAGAGAGGAAGATTACGATAAATTGGTTGCTCGTATGAATGAGATGGGTATTGAAACTGAACCTCTTTATTGGTATCTAGAGCTTCGTAAATATGGAACAGATATACATTCTGGTTTTGGTCTTGGATTTGAGAGATTGCTTATGTATATTACAGGTATTGAGAATATTAGAGATGTTATTCCATTTCCTAGAACTCCAAATAATTGTGATTTTTAGAATTGGAAATTGGCATTTGGTGCCGGTTCTCTTTTGCCATTTTGGCATTTGGTGCCGGTTCTCTTTTGCCATTTTTTCAGAATTTGTTCATAAAATATAGTATTTTTTTTAATATGTGCTATAATATAATTCAATAATTAAAGAAAGTGAGGTATTAATGCCAAGACCATTAAGAACTTTTAGTAATTCAAAAACTTATCATGTCATTTTCAAAGGCATAGATAATCAAGATATTTTTTATGATAATCAAGATAAAATTTTTTTCTTAAAACAAATTTTAGAAACCAAGAAAATTTTCGATTATTCACTATATTCATACTGCTTGATGGATAATCACATTCATCTAGTTTTAAAATGTGAAAATGATTTTTTATCAAAAATAGCCCAAAGTTTAATGATTCGATATGCTCATTATTTCAATAGTAAATATAAAAGGACAGGTCCTATACTTCAAAATAGATTTAAAAGCAAAAATATAGAAACTAAAGATTACTTCTTAAGAGTTTGTAGATATGTACATAGAAATCCAGAAAATGCTGGAATATGTAAAACTGAAGATTATCAATGGAGTAGCTATAAAGAATATTTACAAAAAGAAAAACTGATAGACAAAAAGATACTTCTATATTATTTTAATAATAGTTTAGATACTTTTATACAATTTACTAAAAATACTGATTATTTACAAGACTTAGAAGATCTTGCTGATTATGAGTTATTGGAAAAATTAACAGATGAACAAGTATGTAATATAATTATGAAAAAATTTAATATTTCAAAAATCGAAGATATTTCAACTTTTTTCAAACCTCCATCAAAACAAATTCAAGAAAAAAGATTAAAACAATTAGAACAAATAAAAGGAACTAATATTTCACAATTATCAAGAATAGTCAGAATAAGCCGTGGGAAATTAGCAAAACTATTAAAATGAGCAAAAAAGAACCGGCACCAAATGTCAAAATGACAAAAGAGAACCGGCACCAATTGATTATCTCCTATATCTATTGTTTCTTCCACACCCTAATTGTAATGTATTATTTTCATTATTACAACCACATCCATTATTGTCCTCATTATTTGTGCAATTATTATTGTTTGAATTATTATCTCTATTGCAATTACAACATGTATCTTCACAATTCAGACAAGAATTATTCCTAAAAAATCCTGAGCGCCTAATAATACAATCAAGAAATGCTGAAATAAATGAAATTATTCCTAAAATTATGGCTATTATAACTAATGTAGTACTAGCAAATATTACTGCTATTACTAAAAATATTGAAAAAAATGCAAATCCAACTAAAATTGGGCAATGTATAATCCTTTGTAAAACGATTGATAATACAATTGTTGCAAAAATTATTGCAAAAAATATAAGTAGGGTCATAACTATATCTCCTTTTGTTTTTTGATATATATTATGATTTTATTTATTTTTTGTTACAAAAAAGAACCGGCACCAAATGTCAATGTCAATAAACAACTTTTAGCAAGTATAATCCATTTGGTGGAAGAGTTTTCCCAGCAAATTCTCTTTTTCCAAGCTCAATTATCTCTTTTATTCTTTCTGGTTCGATTTTTCCCAATCCAACATCAACCAATGTACCTGCTATAATTCTAACCATATTATAAAGAAATCCATTTCCAGTAAGCTCTATAAAGATTCTATCATCTTTTTGTTCAACCTTTGCATCATAAATTGTTCTAACACTATTTTTACTACTTGTTCCACTTGCCTTAAATGCTTTAAAATCGTGTTCTCCAACAAAATACTTTATTGCTTCTTGCATTTTTTGAACATCTAGTTTTTGAGGAATATGTGTTTCTAAATACCTATAGATAGCTGTTCCTTCAGGAGAATTGTTTATTACATATCTATATGTTTTTCTTTTACAACTCAATCTACTGTGAAAACGTTCATCAACTTCTTCAGCTTTTTTTATTACAATTGACTTTTTCAATCTTGAATTAATTGCAATTGCCATTTTATCAATAGGAATTTGTGAATTTGTTTTGAAATTCGCAACTTGTCCTAAAGCATGTACTCCAGCATCTGTTCTACCTGATGCATTTAATTCAACATCTTCTCCTGTAATACTTTTTATAGCTTGCTCAATTGTTCCTTGTATATTTAATTTATTTGGTTGCTTTTGCCAACCATTAAAATCTTTTCCATCATATTCAATTGTTAATTTTATATTTCTCATATTTCTCCTTTATTAAGTGAAGATTAAACCAATCTCTCTACTTATCATAATAAGAGTTGCTTTCGCAACTCTTTAGTTTTTCTTATCTTCTTTTTGTTCTGTTTTTTTCTTAAAAATTTTGTTTTTAAGATTAACAAAAAATTCTTTAACACCTTTTCTTTCACTTTTTGCTTTTGCTTCATTTAGTCTTTTAGTAACTATATTATTAATTAGGATTTTCTTTAAAACATCTTCTCTTACATCTGCTATAAGTGTTCCGTCTTTAGCTACTGAAACTTTTCCAGTTTCTTCAGAAACAATTATTGCAATACTATCTGATTCTTTTGAAATTCCTATACCTGCTCTATGACGTGTTCCAAGTTCTTTTGCTATATCTTGATCACTTGCTAAAGGCAACATACATGCAGCTGCTGCAATTTTATTATTACTTATTACAACTGCTCCATCATGTAATGGTGTATTTGGTACAAATATATTTACTAATAATTGTGGAGATACATCAGCATCCATTGGAATACCTGTTGCAATTACGTCTTTAATTTCAATATCTCTTTCCATTACAATCAAAGCACCTGTTTTGTGTTTAGCAAGTTCATAAACAGCAATTACAACTTTATATATATCTTCCTTGGTTTTTGTGATTATGTCTTTATCAAAACCAAAAAATCGAGTAAACCTATTTGTTCCACCAAGTTGTTCTAATGCTCTTCTTATTTCTGGTTGGAAAATTATAATTACTAATATTACTCCCCAATCCATTATTGTTGATAATAGATAATTTAATATGTATAAATTTAGCAACTTACTTAATGCTGTAGCTATAATTAGAAATGCAATTCCTTTTACAAGTTGCCACGCTCTAGAATCTTTTACAATTCTTAATAATTCATATGCTAAGAATATTACTATTGCTATATCCAAAATAAGTGATACTAATTTTATTGGATATTCTTGCCATAATTTTATATAAGCTAATATATTTTGCTCATAAAAATTACTGAAGATGGTTCCTATATTACTCATTATATGCATCCCCTTTTAATTCATGTTTGCTACAACATAGTATATACATGTTGAACATGATGCAAGTACCATTATACCTAGTAAAAATCCTGCCATAATTCTAGCAAAAATTGTTCTTTTATCTACTTTATTTTTTATTTTTTGTTTTTCTTGTTTTTTCATTATATCAATCCTCTCTAAATTAATACTCCTTATATATTATACCATAAATAAAATATTTTTCAACGGATATAGCTATTTTTCTATTTTGTAAATTTCTAGTATTTTATTTACTGCTTCTCTTGCTTTATTTTCATCATTTGCACAAATGTATGCCAAGAAGTCGCTTTCTTCGACAAAATCTCCAACTTTTTTGTTTAAAACAATACCAACTTCTGGTTCAATTTTATCTTCTTTTCTCTGTCTTCCTGAGCCTAGGTAACATGCTAGTTTTCCAATTTCTTCTGCATTTATTTCTTTAACAATTCCTGTTTTTTTAGTAGCAACTGATACTGTATATTTAGATTTTTTAAATTTCTTTATATCATCTAAATATGAAACATCTCCACCTTGATTTTGAACCATTTCTTTGAATTTGTTAAAAGCGTCACCATTTTGAATTTTTTCTAGCATCATTTCTTTATTTTCTTCTATATTGTTTCCAACTCCAGCTAATTGAATCATATTAGCACCAAGTTCAAGTACTACTTCTTTTAAATCTTTTGGCATGTCTCCTTTTAGAAAATTTATTGCTTCTATAACTTCTAAAGAATTTCCAACAGCATTTCCTAGTGGTTCATCCATTGGTGTTAATACACATCTAACTTCTTTTCCTGCAAGTTCACCAATTTCTATAATTTGTTCTGCAAGTTTTTGTGCATCTTCTTTGTTTTTCATAAATGCTCCATTTCCTACAGTTACATCAATTACTATTTTATTCGCACCACTTGCAATCTTTTTACTCATTATACTTGAAGCTATTAATGGAATATTTTCAACACATGATATTGCATCTCTCAAAGCATATATTTTTTTGTCTGCTGGTGCTAAATTCATAGTTTGCCCTATCATACTTATTCCGACTTTTTTTACATTTTGAATAAATTCGTCTATATTAATATTTGTTTTATATCCTGGTATAGATTCTAATTTATCAACTGTTCCTCCTGTAAAACCAAGACCTCTACCTGACATTTTGGCAACAGGGATTCCTAATGATGCAATTGTTGGCAAAAGTATTAAAGATACTTTATCTCCTACTCCACCTGTACTATGTTTATCTACAACATTTGGACCAAATTGAGATAAATCTAACACATCTCCTGAATATGCCATTACTAATGTTAAGTCTTTAATTTCTCTACTATTCATTCCATTTAAATATATTGCCATAATCAATGCAGATGCTTGATAATCTGGTATATTACCATTTGTATATTCTTTTACAAAATATTCAATTTCTTCTTTTGTTAATTCTAAGGAATCACGTTTTTTTGCTATTATATCTAATATATTCATATTTTCAACCTTTCTTCTATATAAATTTATATAAAATGTGTTGTAAAACTTTTTCTATGTATTGGACAAAGTCCATATTTTTTTATGGCTTCAATATGTGCTGATGTACCATATCCCTTGTGTTTTTCAAAACCATATTCAGGATATATTTTATCCCATTCTCTCATTATTCTATCCCTTGTAACTTTAGCAATAATTGAAGCTGCAGAAATAGAGTAACATTTTGCATCTCCCTTTATTATTGATTCATATGGTATTCCCATTGTATCAATATGTGTTAATGCATCAACAATTATTAAATCTGGTTTTACTGTCAATTCTTTTAAAGACATAGTTAATCCCTTTTTAGTAGCGTTTAATATATTTATTTCATCTATTTCATCTTGCCCAATAATTCCTACTCCATATGAAATTGCTTCTTCTAATATCTGGTCATATAATTTTTCTCTCTTTTTTTCAGATATTTTTTTTGAATCGTTTACTCCTTCTATCATAGAATTAGCTGGCATAATAACACTTGCAACAACAACAGGACCAGCTAATGGTCCTCTTCCTGCTTCATCAATTCCGCAAATCATGTTAAAACCTCTGTTCCTTAGCTCGTCCTCTTGTCTTTTTAATTCTTTTAATCTTAGTTCTTCATTTTCTTTCATTTTTATTTTCCTTTATTCGTCTAATGCTAATATATCTGTTAAAGTATAATTCCCATCATATCCTTTTGTATTTATTACTTCTACAGAAATATTATCAATATCATATCTTAAAATAAAATATCCATAATCTTCTGTTTTTATATCATTTAATCCCATATCATTTAGATTTTGATCTGTTAAGTAATAATATTGTGATATATCTCCTGTTATTTTTCCAGTTTGTTGTGCTTGATTATATGGTTCTCCAGAGCCTTCAAGTTTTTGACCTATTAAATTTGCTGATTTGATTTGTTCTAAACTTGAACCGTCATTTATATTTTGACTTTGGAAATTAACTTCTTCTACTCCTGATTTTGTTTTTGCTTGTATTAATAACATATTTGTTTTTAAATCTTGTAATTTAGCATTTTGGATTAGGTCTGTTCCATAATATACTGTTATAGATGCAATAATCAACATTACTATTACAGTTAATGTTATTGCTATTAATGTTATACCATTTTGTTTTCTCATCTCCATACCTCCATATTAATATTATATATATAGCAATTTCCTTTTTCAAGTTTTTTTGCAAGTTTATTTAAAATTTTTCTTTTTTTACGTTATATTCACAATATTTTCACAAATATAGTGTATCCTATTATTGATTAAAAGGAGACATAAGGAGGCTTTATTATGGAAGAAAATAATAATAATAGTAATGTTAATTTTGAAGTCATTTCAAGTAAAACTTCAAATGCAAATTTCAAACAAAAAGGACATAGTTTTGGAAAAAGTGTAATTTTACCATTTTTTAGTGGTATTGTAGGATGTTCTGTTGTAATTGGAACTTGTTTTGGTGTTCCATCTATAAAAGAAAAAATTATAGGTGAAAATACAAATTATGTTCAAACATCAACACCTAGTGCCGAAGGAACAACGGCAAATTTAGTTTCACTTTCTAATTACTCTAATACTGCCGTTTTTGCCGCTAATAAAATTTTACCATCTATAGTAGGTATTGAAGTAACATATACTACAACATCCAATTCATTTTTTGGATTTGGTCAACCAACTACAGCAACAGCTACAGCAACTGGTTCTGGAATAATTATTAGTGAAGATGGCTATATTTTGACTAACAATCATGTTGTTGATACTAGTTCAAGTAATTCATATTCATATTATGATATTTCAGAAGCCACTTCTGTAAAAGTTAAATTAAATGCTGGAACATATGGTAATGATGCTACTTTTGACGCAAAAATTGTCGGAAAAGATTCACAAACAGATTTAGCTGTTTTAAAAATTGAAAAGACTGGTTTAACAGCTGCAGAATTTGCAAATTCTGATGAAGCTGTTGTAGGAGAATTTGTAATGGCTGTTGGTAGCCCTTTAGGTTTAGACGCAACAGTAACTTCAGGCATTATTAGTGCTGTTAATAGAGAAGTCGAATCTGATGGAACTAAATACATTTGTATTCAAACAGATGCAGCAATAAACTCTGGAAACAGTGGTGGTGCACTTGTAAATAGTGATGGAAAAGTTGTTGGTATAAATACTTTAAAATTATCTGGTAGTGGTGTTGAAGGAATAGGTTTTGCAATTCCAATTAATTCTACTCTTGATATAATTGATGATTTGATTGAATATAACAAAGTTATTAGACCTTATATAGGTTTCACAGGAATGGATTTAGATGAAGCAACTGCTAAAGAATATGATTTAGTTGTTGGTGCATATGTTAGAAGTGTAGAAGATTTCTCACCTGCACAAAAAGCTGGTTTACAAGCCGGAGATGTAATTGTAAAAGTTGATGGTCAATCAATAACTACAATGAATGAGTTAAATGACATTAAAAATTCTCATAAAGTTGGTGATGTATTAACATTAACTATTAACAGAAATGGTGAAGAAAAAGATTTAAAAGTTACACTTGAAGAAACTCCTTAATTTTACAACTTTTCACTTACAGTTCACAAAATGAACAAATTTGATTGTTATATTATATGTATAGTCAGTTGACTTTAACAATCACTGATTAAAATAAACATCCCCTTTTATTTTCAAAAAGGAAGGCATCAAGAAATTGATGCCTTCCTTTTTTACATTATTACAATATCCATTTCACTAGTATGATTTTGATTTCCATAAGCATATATTATATATAAAGCATTGTCTGCTCCTAAGAAAAATTCTGATACATTATTTATACTATACATGTCATCATCAGGATTTCTTTGATAAATTGTATATCCTAATTGTGCAAGTTCATCAACAGACTTTTGTACTTCTTTTATTTTATCTCTTATTTTTCTATTTGCTTCTTGCTTAGATATTCCTTTTAATTCTAACAATTCATCTATTGTACATTCCTTTTGCGTTTCTAAATCATAATTATAAGTTTGAACTATATCTCTTTGAGGGTTACTTCCTTCTTTTAATGTTGATCTTATAACTAATGATAATATATTATTTGATATATAGGCACTATAATTTACAGTATATATAATACTACTATTTTGTGTATTTAAAACACTCTTTGCTTTTGTTTCAAAAACATCTCTTATCTCTTGATTATAACTGTCAATTAAAGCGTTATTTCCTATATTTATATATGGTATATTTACATCTAATTCATAATCATTTATTTTCTTATTATTATCTTGATAACCTGTGTAAATTATTTCTTTATCTTGTTCTATTTTAGTTATTTTATAGCTGTTATTTTCCAGATAGTTTACTTTATTTTCAAATATATTATCAAATTCTGTTTCATGTTGCATAGTTTGTTCTTCACTTAGTGATGGTAAATTAGGTGTTTCTTCAGAACTATCATCTTTTGTGAATTGTAATACTATTGCTACTATAATTGATATTATACAAAATAATATTATTACTCCATAAACTATTTTTAATTTTGTGCTAATTACATTTTTATTTTCTAATTCAACTTTCATTTTTGTATGCGCTCCTTCAATTAAATATTACAATATTGAATTCTAGTTGTCAAGATGCTCTTTTAAATATTTAAGTTTAGTTGCCATACCTCCTCTTATGTGTCTTTCAGCTTTGTTTTCATCTAAAATTTGTCGTACATCTCTTGATAATGCTGGATTTATTTTTGCGAGTCTTTCAGTTAAATCTTTATGTACTGTACTCTTACTAACACCAAATTTCTTTGCTGCACCTCTAACTGTATCTTTAGAATCTATAATATATTGTGCCAAATTTACTGCACGCTCTTCAATTGAACTATTTTTCATCTTGTTCTAACTCCTTTATTTGTTGGAATACTTTTTGTTTAATTGTATTCTACAAACAAAATTGTTAGAACAAATTAGAAAATTATTTTATGATTTTAAACGGACATATCCTAATTCTTCCCAGAAATTATAAGCTAAATTTAATCTAAAAATAACTTTTGGTTTTGCTCCAGCTCTATTTTTATCTACAACACATATATAATATCTAACATCTGGGTCTTTAAATTTTTCTAATGGATAAAATTTAGTGTCCACTTCTTCATGAGAATATTCATATTTATCTAAATCTTCATTATGTACTTGTTTTATTAAACACAATGTATCTAATACCTCTTTAACAGTTCTACTTACAGCTAGGTCGTTTATATTTAAGTTAATTGGCAAAGTTGAACTTTCTGTTAATTGTAGAGATGATGCTATAAATATATTTAAATTTTGAGCTAAGTTTGAAAGTATTGTAGCAGTTTTCTTTATTTCTTCTCCATTTCCTATATTTTCAGTATCTGTTTTTAATGTATCATAAAAGATATATTCAATTTTTTCTTTATAGTAATAATTTAATATAACTTTTTCTAATTCGTCATTTGTGTGATTTGTTATATTTACAAAATAGATTGAATTCTTTATTTGAGAATCAAGCCATTTTGTAACTTCAATTGTACTTCTAAATTCGCTTGAAACTTTGCTTAATCTTTTAGCAAAATCTTTTTGTGATTCTCCTTCTTTTTTTAGTACAAATCCGTCTTCATCAATTTCAACATCATCTTTATTATCAGGTCTAAATTTGAATTCCAATAACTCTCCTTCAGTTTTGGTTAATTGTTGTTTATGTAATTTTTGTATTTCTTTATTATTTAATACCGTTGTTATAAGACATAAGCGCATTTTCTCTTCTGACATTTCATTTGATATTATTAATACTTTCTTTTGATGTATAAATGCTAAATACGCAGCCAAATTAATTGTAAATCTACTTTTTCCTGAGTTTGATGGCATTGCATATGCCATTGTTTCTCCTTTTCTTACACCTTTAAATACACTACTAAGTATTGGAAATGGTAAGTCTAATCCATTTGTCAAGTTGTTATCTCCTAGTAAAAGAAAGTCTGTAATATCATCATTTAAAACTGCTCTTTTGAATTTTTCAGTGGCAGTTATTTGTTCTATCGCGTCTTTTACTTCTTGAATTGACATTTGGTCATATAATTCATATTTTAGTATTCCTACTATTTTATCTTGTAATTCTTTCATTGGGTTTGATAAATAATTTTTTCTAATCTCAAATAATTTCATTGTTTCAAGATAAATTTTTTCATAATTATCTTCTCTTTTTGCTGCTTCTTCTTTTAATCTAACTCTTAATTTTTTTACATCATAAGTTTCTTTTGCAAAGTTAAAGTTATTTTTTGCTATTTGTGGTGCATATTCTTCTCCTTCTGTAAATAATATACTTTTGTATAAGTTTAATAATGAATCACTTTCAAAATAACAATCTTCAAATAATATATAATACATAGATATTGCTTTTGGATTTTTTAGTAACATACCTATGTATTTCTTTTCAAGTTCTATGTTTGAAAGTTCTTCCGGATATATCTCTTTTATTTCTAAGTCTATATCTTCTTCCTCTTCTTCGTATTCATTAGTATAATCATTTGTTTCTTCATCTTCTTTTGGTTCTACAGTCTCTTCCTCATTGTCACTATCATTATTTTCTACTTTTGGAGTATTTTTTTCTTTTTTTCTTCTCCCTTTTTTTTCATCTTCTTTTAACTTTCTAATTAAAGGCAAAGCATCTATATATTTTCCGTCATCCATTAGATTTTCTATTTTTCTTATAAGTTCTTCATTATCTGGTGTAACTTTAATTTTTTTTATTAAATTACTTAATCCTTCTAGTCCATTTTCTTCCATTTTTCTACCCCCACTTTATCAAAGTTCTCTTTTTTATATTTTTAGTATACACATTTTTATTTTTTATTTCAAGCATTTTAAAACATTTCTTCTAATATATCAATTATAGATGTTACCATTTTTGCTCCATCTTTTATTAATTGATTGCTCCCGATACTTTCCTTTTTATTTATATCACCTGGTATTGCAAATACCTCTCTTCCTTGCTCTACTGCAAAATCTGCTGTAATAAGTGCTCCACTTTTTTCTTGTGCTTCTACTATAACAACTCCAAAACTTAGTCCACTAATAATTCTATTTCTTTGTGGAAAATGTTCTTTTTTAGGCATTGTTCCAATTGGATATTCTGAAATAATACATCCACCAGTTTGAATTATTTTTCTTGCTAATTCCACATTTTGCTTTGGATAAATTTGATCTATTCCGCTTCCTAAAACGGCAATAGTTTTTCCATACTCATTTTTATTGTTCTGTATTTTTATATTTCCAAAATGTGCATATGAATCTATTCCTATTGCTAGTCCACTTATTATATTAATTTTATTTTTACTTAATTCCTCTGAAATTTTAATAGCCATTTCTTTTCCATAATTAGTACATTTTCTTGAACCAACTATTGCAATTCCCTTTTGGTTTAATATGTTTTTATTTCCTAAAACATATAAACATTGAGGTGGGTCATATATATTTTTTAATTGCTGAGGATATTCTTTTTCATTTATTGATATTTTTTCGATTTGCATATATTTCTTTTCCTTTCATATTATTTAATAGGACAAAAAAAGAGGCAATTTATAATTGCCCCCATTCACAATTTTTAATTATTTGAACTTGCTTTAATTACATTATTCATTAACATTGCTATTGTCATCGGTCCTACCCCTCCTGGAACCGGTGTGATATAGCTTGCTTTTTTGCTAACATTTTCGAAGTCTACATCTCCTACTACTTTTCCATTTTCATCTCTGTTTATGCCTACATCTATTATTACAGCATCTTTCTTTATCATGTTTTCTTTAAGAAATTTTGGCTTTCCTATTGCTACAATTACTACATCTGCATTTTTAGTATGTTCTTCTAAGTTTTTTGTTTTTGAATGACATACTGTTACTGTTGCATTTTTATTTATACAACATTGTACTAATGGTTTTCCTACAATGTTGCTTCTTCCGATTATTGTAACATTTTTTCCTGTAAGGTCTATATTATATTTTTCAAACATTTTCATTATACCATATGGTGTGCATGATACAAATGTATCTTGATTTAAGCATAATTTTCCTACATTTACTGGATTAAATCCATCTACATCCTTTTTTGGAGAGATAGTCATATTAGCTTCATTTATGTCTAAATGTCCAGGTAAAGGACTTTGCAATAATATTCCATGTATATTTGGATTATTATTTAATGTTTCAATTAAATCCAAAAGCTTTTTTTGTGTTGTATCTTTTTTTAATAAATATTCTTCAAAGTCTATTCCAACTTCTTGACATGCTTTGCTTTTATTTCTTATATAAATTTGTGATGCCTTGTCATCTCCAACTAAAATTACTGCAAGTTTAGGTTTTATTCCTTTTTCTTTTAATTCACTACATTTTATTTTTAAGTCATTTCTAATTTCTTGTGCTAGTTCTTTTCCATCAATTATTATAGCCATTTTTTACTCCTAATCATTTAAATTTAAATCTTCTGAATATTTGTATTCGATGTCTTCCATGTACGGAAAAATTTCTTGTACTCTTTTTAATGTAAGCATTGACATTTTGGGTTGTGGATTTTTTGAATTATTAGATAATAGTTTTTGTGTATAGCAATTTTTAGCTGTTTTAAATAAAACATATCTATTTCTAACATATGTGTAATAAATTTGATATCCATTTTTTAAATCTAACCACATGTCTTCAAAAGTATATTCTTGCATGCAATCCTCCTATTTACATTATATAGTCATCTCTCAACACTGAAGTTTGTTTTGGTTCTTTATCTTTATTTTCTTCCTGTTGAATAGCAAATTCATCAGCATTTCTTTTTTGTTCTTCTAAGCTTATTCCAGCACTCATAGAATCTCTAAAATCCTGTTCTTTTGACTCACTCATTTTAGCTTCTCCGGTTTCTTGCTCATTCTTATCATTTTCTCTTTTTTCCTCTGTTTGTTTATCTTGCAAATACATTTCAAACTGTGATACTAAATCTTGTTTTAATTGTTTATCATCATCACGGTACATTTGTACAACCTCTTCTTGGTGTGTACTTATATATTCTCTTATAAATTGAACTGCTTCAGCATTTATTTGTTCAATTCTTCCTTGACTAAATCCTCTAGCATCTAAAATCCTGTTCTGTCTTGAACGTATATCCATCAATCCTTCTCTTAAAAGTTCACAGGTTTTATCTGCCATATCTCTTTGTTGTTCTGAACTTCCGATTTCTGCGTATTCTATGTTGTTTCTTGTATAAACACCTTTTTCAATATCATTTAAAATTTGTTGTGCATCTGTAAAATGCATTGTTCTTCTATTTTCACCATATCTATTTTTTAAATGAGCATTAACTTCTTGAATTGTTCCTTCCATATATTGTTCTATACTACCATTTATAGTACCATTTCGTTGATATAATTGTTCTAATTTTATTACTGCTTCTTTAATCATTTTGGTTACATCTGCTGGTATTTCTTCTCTATTAGAAACTTCCAATAATAACCTTCTTTTTAAATTTTCAAATGCTTCCATAGTTAATCCCTCCTATTCTATCATTTTCTCAAAGTCTTGTTCTGTTAGTATTGTTATTCCTAAGTTTTGTGCTTTTGTAAGTTTACTTCCTGCATCTTCTCCTGCTAAAACATAGCTTGTCTTTTTTGAAACTGAACTTGAAGTTTTTCCACCAAACTTTTCTATTATATTAGTTGCTTCTTCTCTTGAATAATTTTCAAGTCCTCCTGTTAATACAAAAGTTTTTCCTTCAAATCTATTATCAGCTGTTTCATCTTTTATTCTTGTTGTATTAACTCCTGCATTTTTTAGTCTTTTTATAAGATCTTTTGTCTGTTCTTGGTCAAAGAATTCTCTTATACTATTCGCCACAATAGGTCCAACTTCCTCTATCTCACTTAAATTTTCTACTGTTGCATTTGCTAAATTATCAATATTATCATATTCCTTCGCCAAGATTTTTGCAGCTTTTACTCCAACATGCCTTATTCCTAATGCTGTAATTAATCTATATAAATCATTTCGTTTACTTGCATTAATACTATCTATTAGGTTTTGTGCAAATTTTTTTCCATTTTTCTTTAATGATGCAATATCTTCAAATTTTAAGTCATAGATATCAGCAATATTTGATATCATTTTTTTATCTAGCAAAATTCCAATTATATTTTCACCAAGTCCATCAATATTCATAGCTTCTCTTGATACGAAATGAACTAAATTCCTATATAATTTTGCAGGACATTCTATTCCTGTACATCTTACTGCTGATTCTCCTTCTATTCTGATTGCATCTGCTCCACATACAGGGCATTTTGTTGGCATAACAAACTCTTTTTCTTTACCTGTTCTTTTTGAAGTAACAGCTTCTACTATTTCTGGTATTACATCTCCTGCTTTTTGAATAACAACAGTGTCTCCAATTTTTAGTCCTTTTTCTTTAACAAAATCTTCGTTATGAAGTGTTGTTTTAGAAATTGTAGAACCAGCAACTTTTACAGGCTCTAATATTGCCATTGGAGTTATTACTCCTGTTCTTCCAACTTGAAATGCAATATCTTTTAAGATTGTTTCTTTTTTCTCTGGTGGATATTTATATGCTATTGCCCATTTTGGTACTTTGCTTGTTGTCCCTAAAATCTCTCTTAATTTTAGATTGTCAACTTTAACAACAGCTCCATCTATTCCAAATGTTAACTTTTCTCTATCTTCACCAATCTTATTAATTGCTGAAATAACTTCATCTACTGTATTACATGGTATTTTAACAGGATTTACATTAAATCCTAATTTTTCTAAGTATTCTAATTCCTCAAAATGTGAGTCAAATTCTTTTCCTTCGATTTTTTGAACATTGAATATATAAATGTCTAATGGTCTTTTTTTTGTAATATTACTATCTAATTGTCTTAATGAACCAGCTGCAGCATTACGAGCATTTGCGAACAATTCTTCTTCGTTTTCTTCTCTTTCTTGGTTCATTTTTTCAAAATTTTCCTTAGATATAAAAACTTCTCCTCTAACTGTTATGTTGATTTTTTCTGGTAGTTCTTGAGGAATTGTTTTTATTGTTTTTAAATTTTCTGTTACATCTTCTCCAACTAGTCCATTTCCTCTTGTAGCTCCCCTAACGAATTTTCCATCAACATATTCTAGTGCAGACGATAATCCATCTATTTTAGTTTCTACAACATATTTAACTTCTTTTATTCCATTTTCTTCTGCTTGTTTTTTTACTCTAGTGTCAAATGCTTTTATTTCTTCAAAATCAAAAACATCTTGCAAGCTTTGTAAAGGTACTTCATGTTCTACTTTTTGAAAACCTTCTTTTACATGTCCACCTACTTTTTGAGTCAAAGAGTTTTTGGTTATAAATTCAGGATTTTCATTTTCTAATGTTCTCAATTCTAACATCATCATATCATATTCAAAATCTGAAATTTCTGGTTTATCATCATCATAATATTTTTTTGCATGATATTCTACCAATTTTCTAAGTTCTTTAATTCTATTTTCTATTTGCTTTTTATCCATCGTTTTCTCCTTTTAAAATATGAAAAGACATGTAATTATATTTAATATAACTTACATGTCTCAATTTTCTTTATTTTTATTAGCCATCAGCTCTTGCTAAGATTATAAGTCTTGCTTTACTATCGTCTGTACATGTTGATAATGATATTTCAACTGCTCCTTGTGTATCTCTTGACATATACTCAGCATCACTTTCAGATGTTTCATATTTACTATATATTGTGTAAGCTACTCTTTTTCCAGTTAAATCTGTTATATATATTTTATCACCTGTATTTAATCTTTTATTATTTGAGAAAAAGTTTCCATTTCTGTAGTTATGTCCTGCGATAGTTGTATTTCCTACTTGATTTAATCCAACTCCATATACTTCTACTACTGATTTCTCTAATGCTGATTTTGAATATTCTGACCTTGCTATTATAGGACATTTTAGGTTAGTTGCTGGAATTTCTATTGTACCTGCTACTGTAAATCCTTCATACTTTTGAACATTTGATGCTGAAGATCCAGTATTGTTTGTCCCATCTACATTAACATTCCATTCATCATCACTAACTGTATTTTGGTCTGTAGTATTTGTATCTTTATTTGAATCATTCAAAAATGTGTCCACAAAGTCTTCTGAAGTATTTTTTGTTCTTACACTCTCATAATATCTATATCCTAAAAATCCTAATATTCCTACTATTGCTATTATTACTATTACTAAAAGTACTGTTAAAAAACTACTATATTTACTATTCATGGTTTTTTACCTCCATTTTAATCTCTATTACTATTATATCACATTTTTGAATAAATTGGTAGTCTTTTATACAATTTTATCGCCTAATTGTTTTCCTGCTAGTAAATGAAAGTGTAAATGTGGTACTTCTTGCCCTCCATCTTTTCCACAATTAACAATTACTCTATATCCTTTTTCTTTAAAACCTTGTTTTTCTGCAATGTCATTTATTATTTTATACACTTTACTTATTATTTTTTCGTCTCCTTCTTCCATTTTAGCTAATGATTCTATATGTTTTTTAGGAACTACTAATACATGTATTGGTGCAGCTGGATTTATATCATTAAATGCTATAATTTCTTCATCTTCATATACTTTACTTGAAGGAATTTCTCCTTTTATGATTTTACAAAAAACACAATTATCTTCCATAATTATCTCCTTTATTCTAAAACAGCTTTTATTCTTCTAACTCCTGATGAACTTGATTCTTCTTTTTTTATTTTGAAATGACCTAGTTCAGATGTATTTTTTACATGAGGGCCTCCACATAATTCAATTGATTTATCTCCTATTTTATATACAGATACTATATCTCCATATTTTTCAATGAACATTGCTTCTGCACCTGCACGTATTGCATCATCTTTTTTCATTTCTAGATGTTCTACTGGAATTGCTTCTTTAATCCATTCATTTACTAAATCTTCAGTTTTTTGTTTTTCTTCATCTGTCATTTTTGCTGGATGTGAAAAATCAAATCTCATTCTTTCTGCTGTAATGTTACTTCCTCTTTGATGAACATGTGCACCAAGCACTTGTTTTAATGCTGCATTTAAAAGATGTGTTGCTGTATGATATTTTGTTTCCATCTCACCTGTTGAAGCAAGTCCTCCTTTAAATTTTTGTTCAGCTCCTGCTCTTGATTTTTCTTGATGCTTTTTAAATAATTCGTCAAATTTTTCTTTGTCAATATCCATTCCATTTTCAGAAGCTAATTCTTTTGTAACTTCTGGTGGAAATCCATATGTGTCATATAATCTAAATACCATTTCTCCAGGTACAATATTGCTTCCTTGTTTTTTTACATTTTCTATTTCTTTGTAAAATTCTTTTTCTCCTTTTGTTAAAGTTTTTACAAATTTATCTTTTTCTTCTATTATTACTGATTTTATAGTTTCTTTATTTGTTTCAAGTGCAGGGTACATTTCTTTTAAGTTATCCACATTTATGTCTATTAATGTGGATAATTCTTCCAAAGATATTTGTAATTTGTTCATATGTCTTATCATTCTACGAATTAATCTTCTTAAAATATATCCTCTATCTATATTGCTTGGTCTTCCACCATCACATATAATCATCATACTTGAACGCAAATGTTCTGCAATTATTCTTCTACTTGCTATATTATCAACTTTTTGTAGCTCTATTAGTTTGTCCATTACTGGCGCAAATAATTCAGTTTCAAATGGAGTTTCTTTGCCTTGTAATAGCATTGTCATTCTTTCTAATCCAAGCCCTGTATCTACATTGTGTTGTTTTAATTTTGTATATTTTCCATCTTTGTCTTTGAAATATTCCATAAATACATTATTCCAAATTTCCACATATTTACCACAACCACATGATGGATCACAATGTTCAGAGCATTTTGGTTTTCCTGTATCATAAAACATTTCTGTATCTGGTCCACATGGTCCTTCTTCTCCTGCTATCCACCAGTTGTCATCTTTTCCAAAATAATATATTCTTTCTTCTGGTATTCCAGCTTTTTTCCAACATTCTGCAGTAACTGTATCTCTTGGGCAATCTTCGTCTCCTGCAAAACATGTTACTGATATTTTTTCAGCTGGTATGTTTAATTCTTTTGTTAAGAAGTCATAACTCATTTGGATAGATTCTTCTTTAAAATAGTCACCTAATGACCAGTTTCCAAGCATTTCAAAATATGTTAAATGACGATTATCTCCAACTTCTTCTATGTCATTTGTTCTTACACATTTTTGATAATCTGTTAATCTACGTCCTGCTGGATGTGGTTCACCTAATAAATATGGAACTAATGGTTGCATTCCTGCTGTTGTAAATAATACTGATGGATCGTTCTCTGGAATTAATGGAGCAGATGGTATTATAGTATGTCCATGTTGTTTAAAAAAGTTTAAATATTTATTTCTAATTTCAATTGCTTTCATTTTATTTTCCTTCCTTATTAATAGTCCGATTTTTACGTATTTGATTATACTCTAAAACATGGAAAAAAGCAAGTGTTTTACATATCTTTCTTATCTATATATGATAATTTAAGTTCATTATATATTAATATTTTAAAGGCAAGACCCTGATTGTTACACCCTAGATATGTTTTGCCAAAAAATATTAATATATAATGAATTCAAATAAATTGATATAGAGAAAAAAGAATAAAACGAAGGACCCCTGCATTACGCAGGGCTCCTTCTAGGTATTACTCTTCGAAGAACTTCTGACGGTTCAGGCTCGCAGCCAATTTCTCGGCTTCAAACCATTCCCTGTTCGTCGGCAGAATCGACGGAGCATAGTACTCCACGCCACCGATTTCCACAATCATGATGTTCTTGATGTCCGTTACCATAGTGTTTTACCTCCTAAAATTTGTCCAAGCAACTTGCTTGGTTCAAATTTTATTATATCATAAATTTACATTTTTTGCAAATATTTTTTATATTTTAATACATTCCGCCCATTCCATTATCTGCTTCATGGTCATGACCACATCCACAAGTTTTTGGGTCTGGAGCATCAGTTACTAAACTTTCTGTTGTTAATACCATTGCTGCAATTGATGCTGCATTTTGTAATGCACTTCTTGTAACTTTTGTTGGATCAACTATTCCAGCTTTCTTCATATCTACATATTGTTCTTTATCTGCATCAAATCCGAATCCTGCAGATGATTTTTTAACATTTTCTAGAATTACAGCTGGTTCTAATCCTGCATTTCTTGCAATTTGTTTTACAGGTTCTTCTAGAGCTTTTACAACTATTTCAGCTCCAAGTTTTTCTCCACCTTCTAATGATTTAGCAATTTTTTCAACAGCTGGAATAATATTTACATATGCTGTTCCACCACCTGCTACAATTCCTTCTTCTACTGCTGCTTTTGTTGCTGATAGTGCATCTTCTATTCTTAATTTTTTATCTTTCATTTCAACTTCTGTTGCTGCTCCAACACCTATTACTGCAACTCCTCCAGCAATTTTAGCTAATCTTTCTTGTAGGTTTTCTTTATCATATTCACTCTTTGTTTCTTCAATTTGAGCTTTTATTTGTTTTACTCTTGCAGATATTGCATTTTTATCTCCTGAACCATCAACAATTATAGTATTTTCTTTTTGTACTTTTACTTGTTTTGCTCTACCTAATTGTTCTATTTGAGTGTCTTTTAATTCCATTCCTAAATCTTGTGAAATTACTTCACCACCTGTTAAGATAGCAATATCTTCTAGCATTGCTTTTCTCTTATCTCCAAATCCAGGAGCTTTTACAGCAACAACATTTAATACACCTCTTAATTTATTTAGTATTAATGTTGACAATGCTTCACTTTCAATATCATCACATATAATTACAAGTTTTCCTGATGATTGCATCAAGTTTTCTAGTAATGGTAATATTTCTTGAATATTGCTTATTTTTCTATCTGTTATTAATATATATGGATTATCTACAATAGCTTCCATTTTTTCTGTATCTGTTACCATATATGGTGATACATATCCTTTATCGAATTGCATTCCTTCTACAACATTTAATTCTGTATTTGATGTTTTTGATTCTTCTATTGTTATTACACCGTCTTTTGATACTTTTTCCATAGCATCTGCAATTAATTCACCAACTTCAGAATTATTTGCTGATATACTTGCAACTCTTGCAATATCATCTTTTCCATTAACTGGTGAAGATATTTCTTTAATTTCACTTACTGCTCCATCTACTGCTTTCTCAATTCCTCTTTTTATTGCCATTGGGTCTGCACCAGCTGCAACATTTTTAACACCTTCTTTAATCATTGCTTGTGCTAAAACTGTTGCTGTAGTTGTTCCATCTCCGGCTACATCGTTTGTTTTTGTTGATACTTCTTTTACTAAACGAGCTCCCATATTTTCAAATTTGTCTTCTAACTCGATTTCTTTTGCTATTGTTACACCATCATTTGTAATCAATGGTGCTCCAAAACTTTTATCTAATACTACATTTCTTCCTTTTGGTCCTAATGTAACTTTCACTGTGTCTGCTAATTTATTGACACCTTCTAATAAAGATTTTCTTGCATCTTCTCCAAATTTAATTTGTTTTGCCATAATTATCTACCTCCTAAATTTTTATTTTTGTTTTATTCAACTGTAGCTAATATATCTTCTTCTCTTAAGATTATATAGTCTTCGCCTTCATATTTTACTTCTGTTCCGGCATATTTACTTACTACTACATTATCACCTTTTTTTACTGTCATCTCTTCTCTTTTGCCATCAACCATTCTTCCTGGTCCTACTTCTATTACTTCTGCGATTTGTGGTTTTTCTTTTGCTGTACTTGCTAAAATAATTCCGCTCTTTGTTGTTTCTTCACTTTCTTTCATTTTTACTAATACTCTGTCTGATAATGGTTTTATCATAATAAATCACATTCCTTTCTTTAAACAATCCAGAGTTTTTAGCACTCTTTTTGTTTGACTGCTAATAATATATACCCTATTTTATCCTTTGTCAATACTTTTATTAAATTTTCACAAAATATTCACATTTTTCATTCAAATTATTATATTCACATTGCTATGCATTTAGAACTAAAAAGGAGATATTACTTAATTTTAGTAATATCTCTTTTTTTTTTATCTTTCTTGTTCTTTATTTGTTATAAGTCCATTTTTTATACAATATGGAACTATTTCATTTTTTAAAGTGTTTGACAATAAATCTCTATTGTCATCTGCTCCAAACCACATAAATTTTTCTATTTCTTCTGAAACGGTTAGTTCGCCTTTCAACTCACCATTATATCTAAAAATATTCATATGAATTTTTCTACTTGGATCACTTGTTGCAATTTCTTCAAAATCCATTACAAATTCTAGTTTTTCTTCATCAAAAATTGCTTTTTCTCCTAATTCTTCGTGGCATTCTCTTATAGCAGCTTCTTTTATTGTTTCTCCTTTTTCTACTTTTCCGCCAATCATTTGAAAAGTCTTTTTTGAACGAGGTTTATCTATAAGTAATTTTCCATCTTTGAAAAACATTGAACCAACTACTTCCATTAAATTTTGCATTATCTCATCTCCTATATTTGTTTATGTGATTTTGCTGCTTTAACTAGTCCCACAAATAGTGGTGCAGGTCTATTTGGTCTAGATTTTAATTCAGGATGGAATTGTCCTGCTATGAAATATGGATGTTGTCTATATTCTACAATTTCAACTAATTTTCCATCTGGTGATGTTCCAGAACATATAAATCCTGCATTTTCTAATCTTTCTTTATAATCATTATTATATTCAAATCTATGTCTATGTCTTTCAGAAATTTTTTCTGTTCCATATAATTCTTTTGCCATACTTCCATCTTTTAATATGCATGGATATGCTCCTAATCTCATTGTTCCACCTTTTTTGTCTATTCCTTTTTGATCTTCCATTATATGAATTACTGGATTTTGAGTTGTTTCACTAAATTCAGCTGAATTTGCATCTTTTAATCCTAAAACATTTCTCGCAAATTCTACAACAGCCATTTGCATTCCTAAGCATATTCCTAAAAATGGTATATTATTTTCTCTTGCATATCTTATTGTTTCTATTTTTCCTTCTATTCCCCTGTTTCCAAATCCACCAGGTACTATTATTCCGTCTAAATCTGCAAGCTTTTTACTTACATTCTCTGAGTTTATTGTTTCACTATCAATTAGTTTTATATTAACTTTTACTTTATTTGCAAATCCTGCATGGTGTAAACTTTCTATTACTGATAGATATGAATCTTCTAATTTAATATACTTTCCTACAATTGCAATATTAACACTTTCATCTCCAATTTCTCTTATGTTATCTATCATTTTTTGCCATTCTCTATTATCTGGTACATATTTGTCCAATCTAAGGTGATTGCATACTTCTCTTGCTAGTCCTTCTTCTTCTAACATTAGTGGAACAGCATATAAGTTATCTGCTGTTTTATTTTGAATTACACTTGTTTTTCTAACATTGCAAAATAGCGCAAGCTTTTCTCTTATATTATCTGGAATATCTTGTTCGGTTCTACAAACTAATATATTAGGCATTATTCCATGACTTTGTAATTCTTTTACAGAGTGTTGAGTTGGCTTTGATTTTATTTCATTTGAACCAAATACATATGGTAATAAAGTTACATGTATATATACTACATCTTCTGGATTTTTTTCAAGGCCAACTTGACGAATTGCTTCTATTATTGATAATCCTTCAATATCACCTACTGTTCCTCCAACTTCTGTAATAACAATATCTGTGTCAGTATCTTCAAAACTATATATTTTTTCTTTTATTTCATTTGTTATATGTGGAATAACTTGTACAGTTTTTCCTAAATAATCTCCTCTTCTTTCTTTTTCTATAACATTTGAATATATTTTTCCCATAGTTACACTTGAATTTTGAGTTAAATTTTCATCAATAAATCTTTCATAATGTCCTAAATCTAAGTCAGTCTCTGCTCCATCATCTGTTACAAAAACTTCTCCATGTTCATATGGGCTCATTGTTCCTGGGTCTACATTTATATATGGGTCAAATTTTTGAATTGTTACTTTATACCCTCTATTCTTTAGTAATCTACCAAGTGATGCTGCTGTTATTCCTTTTCCTAATCCTGATACTACTCCTCCTGTTACAAATACATACTTTGTGTTCATTTATTTTTCCTCCTATTGACCCATTTGCATAAAAATAAAAAAAATAGATTAAAACAAAAACTGCAAATTGGGTTTTTTTTTAATCTATTTGAACATATTCTTATAATACCATACTTTTCTAGTTTTTTCAATAGTTTTTATTATTTTTGTTCATTTTTCATAAAGTCTTTTGCAAAGTGAATAAAAATAATTAAATATGAAATTGATATTAAAAATCCTGCAATTACATCACTTGTATAATGTACTCCTAAGTAAATTCTACTTATTCCAATTGTTAAAATTACTAGGCTCAATAGTGTAATTAGGCTCCATTTTAAATATTTATTTTTTACATTTTTATAAATTAAATAAATTAGAAATCCATAAAAAGCTGCACTTACCATTGAGTGTCCAGAAGGAAAGCTATATCCACTTTCATTTATTATTCTAAATTCTGTTGGTCTTGGTCTTTGTATAATGAATTTTAGTGCTTGATTTAATAACACTGATATTCCTAGGTTAAGCCAAATTAATATTCCAATTTTTTTATTTTTTATTATTAGTAACAAAATTAATGATAGTGTAATTAAAAAAATTGCTCCTCCTAAGTGTGTTATATTTTTAGCGATTGGTGTTACAAAATCAGAAATTAAAAACTTTGATACTAAATCATAACCATAAATATCTAGTTTTAAAATTTCATCTTCTAAAACATCTTCTAATATTCCAATTACTAATATTAAGCATATAAATACAATAAACCATTTCAAATTTTTTCTTATAAATTCTATTACTTTCATATTGCCTCCTATGATTTGTTAGCATATCATATTAATCGTTTTTTGGCAATATAAAAGATGCTCTATTTTCTAGAGCATCTTTTTTTCTATTCTCCGATTGGAATATATTTCTTTTCTTCAATTTTTTGTTCTGGTTCTTTTGGAAATACTATTGTTAAAATTCCGTTTTTGAAGTTTGCTTTAATATCTTCTTCTTTTAGATTTTCACCAGCATAATAGCTTCTTGAGCATGCTCCTGAGAATCTTTCTCTCTTTAGATATTTAGCATGTTTATCTTCTTTTTCTTCATTCTTTGTTGCTGTTACTGTGATATATCCATCATTGAATTCTATTTGGATGTCATCTTTATCATATCCTGGTATGTCTATTTCCAAAATGTAATTTCCATCTTTTTCTTTGACATCTGTTTTCATTAATTTGTTTTCTTTTTGAGTGAAAAATGGATCACTGAAAACATCATCAAAAATATCTAATCCATTTCTTCTTGGTATCATCATCATAATACATTACCTCCTTATAATTTTTATGTGTTGACACCTTTTAGGTTTTCACATTTATAGTATTAACCTTTTGGTTAATTCCTATTACTGAGGTAATTATATATCTTATTTTTAGCAATGTCAATAGTAGAGTGCTAAAATTCACAAAACTTTCACATTTTTCATAAAAAAGCTCAAATTACCGGTTTTGCAAATAGTTGTATATATCACTATGATTTCATTTTATAATATTTCTTCTATAATTTCTTGTCCAGTCATCTCACAATGTATATTGATTCGTTTAATAAAATCTCTATCTAATGTTTTAAAATTATTTATTCCTATATCATATATTTGAAAATCTATTCCGTTGTTTTGTAGAGTTCTTACTGTTTCTTTTGTATATGCACCATATGGATAAGCAAATACTTTTAACTCTTGTTTTCCTAAATGTTCCTCTATTAACTTATATGATTCTTTTACATCATCACGAATTTCTCGTACAGGAAGTTTATTGTAAAAAAGGTGCTTTTTACTATGACTAAATATTTCTACAAGACCACTGTTTTGCATTTCCAAACATTCTTCCCATCCAAGATATTTTATTCCATCAATTTCTTGACAAATCTTATCAGTTACTATAAAAATAGAAGCCTTTATATTATATTTTTTTAAAATAGGATAGATATACTCATAGTTACTGTAATATCCATCATCAAATGTTATTATTAGTGGTTTACTTGGGATTTTTGTTTTTCCTATATCAGCATCTGCTAATTCTTTCATCGAGATTATTGTATATCCATTTTCTAAAAAAGTTTTTATATTTTCTTCAAAACTTTCCGGTATATTTATATAGTTAAAATTATCAGGATCGCTATCAGGGACTTCTGTTACAAAATTATGGTACAGTAATACAGGTACTTTAATATCAGCTCGCTCATTATATTTATAGCGATTAAAAATAAATCCTTCAATAAGCACAACACATATAATTATTAAAAATATTATTACTTTGTTTTTTATATGCAATTTAAATTCACCTCAACTTATCACATTCAATTTAGATATTTTTCGACACTTGTCACCATTTTTCCACAATTTCATATGATAATGTGAGGTGATAAAATGTTTTTAATATCAATTATGTTTGCATTGTTATTTACCATCTGTTCAATATTCATAAATATTAATTGGATTAATGATATAGCATGCTATTGGGGATATTTTCTTGCAATTTATCTAGTAACATTTATAGCTATTATTCCAGGATTTATTTTTTTATTTAATTTTATTAGTTTGTTATTAAATAAAAAAGAAAAGAAACAATGTACAAGAAAAGATGAAGATGTTACTATATTAATACCAGTATATAATGCAAAAGAGTCAATAAAAGAAACTTTAGTGTCAATTAAAAATCAAAAATATTGTGGAAATATTTATATAAATATTATAGATGATGGGTCAACAGATGAAACTTTAGAAGTATTGCAATCAATGGATCTAGACTCTAATACAACTATTATAGAAATGCCTCATAGAGGAAAAGCAAATGCTCTTAATAAAGGTTTAGAAAAAGTAAATACCGAATATACTATTACAATAGATAGTGATACTATTTTGCATCCTTTAGCAGTAAGAAATATTATGAACAAATTAACTAATTCTGATAAGAAAACAGTAGCTACAGCAGGATGTCTATTTGTTAAAAATGCTAAAAAAAGTTTTATTACAAAATTACAAGAATGGGATTACACCTTAGGTATATTTGGTGTTAAATTTGTTCAAGGTAACTATAATTCAACATTAGTTGCACAGGGTGCTTTTAGTGCTTACAAGACAAAAGCCATTAAAGAAATCGGTGGATGGGAAAACTGTGTAGGAGAAGATATTGTTTTAACTTGGCAATTATTAAGTAAAGGATATGAAACTAATTTTGCAAAAAATGCAATTGGTTATACAGAAGTTCCAGAAACGCTTAAGACTTTAGGTAAACAAAGGAAAAGATGGGCTAGGGGTATGATTGAGGCTTTCAAAAAAGTGAAAGTGTTTAAATCAAAAGAGATGAATTTTAAATCAAAATTGTTAATGTGCTTAAATATATTTTTCCCTTTTATAGATTTGGCGCTTCTTATATTTGTACCACTAGGATTAATTTTATTAGCTCTAGGTAATCCATTATTAATTGGTTGGATGTCTTTACTTGTGATTCCTCTTGAATTATTGCTATGCCTATTAATTGAGATATTGTAAAAAGTCACATGAAAAATAATGAAAAAGAACATTGAAAACTAAATATTGGTAAAAATCCGATAATCGCCCTTGAAAAATATTTT
>CALXEV010000002.1 GCA_944387425.1 uncultured Clostridia bacterium | reverse complement strand
TATGTAATATTTTAAATATTTTTATCTGTTGCGTGGTACTTAAATTATATTAACACACCATCAATCTTTTGTCAACACTTTTTCGGGAATTTTTTTAATTTTTTTTTTATAAATAATGCATGTTAGCTTTATCATTATTTACTATGTAAGAAAATAAGCAAAAGAGAACCGGCACCAAATGTCAAAATAAACAAAAAAGACCCGGTCCCAATTGACATGTTTCAAAAAAGACCCGGTCCCAATTGCAATTGCAATACTATTTTTTTGGTTTATTCCATGAAATATAATCACATGATTTAGGATTATTTTCACATATATAATATTTCTTTTTATTTTTAGCTTTTCTTACTTGTATAGTTCCACCACATTTTGGGCAAGGAACATCTATAGTCTCAACAATAGCTTTAGTATTTTTACACTCTGGATAACCTGGGCAAGCTAAGAACTTACCAAACTTACCATATTTATATACCATCATCCTTCCACACTTTTCACATTTAACATCAGAAACTTCTTCTACCATTTGTACATGTTCTAATTCTTTCTCTACCTTTTCAACATTTTCTTCAAATGGTGTATAGAAATCTTTTATCATTTCTTTCCAATTTTCTTTTCCTTCTGCAATTTCGTCAAATTGATTTTCTATATTAGCTGTAAATTCTACATTTATAATATTAGTAAAGTTTTCTGTTAATAATTTATTTACAACTTTTCCTAACTCTGTAGGTTTTAATTGTTTTTGTTCTTTTTCGATATATCTTCTTTCTAATATAGTAGTAATTGTTGGAGAATATGTACTTGGTCTTCCAATACCTTTTTGTTCTAGTGCTTTTACAAGACTCGCTTCAGTGTATCTAGCAGGTGGTTCTGTAAAGCTTTGTTTTGGTTCTATTTTTTGTTCTTTTACTTCTTGGCCTTGAACAAGCTCTGGAATAATTTCATTATCTTCTTCTTGTTTTTCATCAGTTCCTTCTACATATAATGTCATAAATCCTTTGAATTTCAAATTTTGTCCATTTGCTTTAAATGTATAATTATTTGAATCTATAGTTACAGCCATTGTATCATATACAGCTGATGACATTTGGCTTGCCATAAATCTATTATATATTAATTTGTATAATTTATATTGATCTTTTGTTAATGAATCTTTTATTTTGTCTGGTTCCAAATCGGCATATGTAGGTCTTATACCCTCATGTGCATCTTGAGCTTCTTTATTTGTCTTATAATATCTATTTTCATAATAGTTTTCACCATATGTATTTACTATATGTACTTTTGCTGAAGCTCTTGCTTCTTCCGAAATTCTTGTTGAGTCTGTTCTCATATATGTTATAAGTCCAACTGTTCCTTTTTCAGGAATTTTAATTCCTTCATATAATAATTGTGCAGTTGCCATTGTCTTTTTTAGAGTGAAGCCTAATTTTCTAGATGCCTCTTGTTGCATTGTACTTGTTGTAAATGGTGGTGCAGGTGTTCTTTTCTTTTCACCTTTTTTTATGTCTTTAACTATATATTTTTTATTTTTGATGTCTTTTAATATTGTATCAACTTCATCTTTATTATGAAGTTCTTGTTTCTTTCCGTCTTTTCCATAGAATTTTGCTTCAAATGATTTTTTGCTTTTTTCATCCAATAGTTGAACATATATGTTCCAATATTCTTCTGGAATAAAGTTTTCGATTTCATTTTCTCTATCTACAATTAATTTTACAGCAACAGATTGAACTCTTCCTGCTGATAGACCTCTTCTGACTTTTTTCCAAAGGACTGGACTTATTTTATATCCAACAATTCTATCTAAGACTCTTCTTGCTTGTTGGGCATCAACTAAATTAACATCTATGTCTCTTGGTTCTTTTATAGCTTTTTGTACAGCTGATTTTGTTATTTCATTAAATGTTACTCTTGTTATTTTTTTAGGGTCCACATCTAATATTTTAGATAAATGCCATGCGATTGCTTCTCCTTCACGGTCAGGGTCAGTTGCTAAATAAACTTTTTTTGCATCTTTTGCATCTTTTTTCAGTTGTTTTATTAGGTCTCCCTTTCCTCTTATATTTATATACTGAGGTTCAAAATTATGCTCTACATCGACACCTAATTTGGATTTTGGCAAATCTCTTATATGTCCCATTGATGCTACAACTTTAGTATTCCCTCCCAGAAATTTTTTTATTGTATTTGCTTTTGCCGGTGATTCTACTATTATTAATTTATCAGTCATTGTTACCCCTTTCAATTGTTATTTTTAAGCATTATAACTTATTTGTGTGTTTTCTTTTAATTTTTTCAATTCGATAATTACATCTTCAAGCCCTACTGGCGTTACTTCATTTTCTTTAAGTTTTTCTAGCATTTGCATTATTTCTTTTTCATCATTTGTTATATGTTCTAATTTATTTTGTTCTATTCCTATTTTTTCTTTATATTCTGTTTTAATAATTTGTATTCCATACATTAATCCATTTTCTTTTATTTTTTGAGTTTCATTTGTTATTTTATAATATTCTACTTTTATTGGATATTTTATTCCCGCTTCTTCTAATTTGTCTCGGTTTATAAAGATGCTTCCAAAAAAGTTTTTCAAATATCTTCCCCCTTTCTCTTTCGTTCATAGTAATTACTATAATACTTTGTTTTAAAAAAAGCAAGGGATTTTTGTGTGTTTATTTAACTTTTTTTGGGGCAATCGACAGCATTTTACAGTTTTTGTAGTTACATAATGTTATAATTATATTAATAGAAGACGTTATAATCTTCTACCTGGCCAGCTCATTTTATTCAAAAATATTAGTAATTTTTTCTTTTTTCTTATTACTGATATTAAAAAGCGTATCATTTTTAGATACGCTTTTTTTACTTTATTAATTGTTATTTAATTTTTGTCTAACATATTCATACATTACTATTCCTGCAGCCACAGAAGCATTTAAGCTTTCAGCTTTCCCCAACATTGGAATTTTAGCCTTTTCATCTGCCATATCTTGAATTTCTTTTGATACTCCATTTGCCTCATTTCCAATAACAATTATTTTTTTAGTAAAGTCTATATCATAAATACTTTTTGTTGTTTGTAAAGATGTTACTAATAATTTAAAATGATGTTTTCTCATTGTTTTTATTGCTTCTTGTAAATTTTCTACTTCTATTATATTAATTCTAAAAATTGCTCCCATTGTTGAACGAACAACTTTTGAGTTAAACGCATCTACAGTTCCTTTTGAAACTATTATTTGATTTAAACCTATACTGTCAACTGTCCTCAAAATTGTTCCAAGATTTCCTGGGTCTTGTACATCATCTAGTGCAATTATAATATCTTGAGTATAATCAATTTCTTGCCCTTTTGTGTTTTTTTCAACTATTGCCATTATTCCTTGAGGATTTGTTACTTGTGTTATAAAAGAAAATATTTTATCTGTAACATATACACATTCATATTTTGCAATTCCTAGCATAATATTTGTAGGTATTTCATATGTTCTTGTTGTATCTTCACATATTATTACTTTTTTTATTTTTGCATTTTCTTTAACCGCTTCTTCTATTAGTTTTACACCTTCAATAATATATTCATTATTTTCATCTCTGTATTTCTTGTCTTTTAATTTTTTTATGTGTTTAACTAATTCATTATCTTTACTTGAAATAACTTGCATATTTCCTCCTCTTTTTTGTGGAATTTTAAATTAAATTTTCTAAAAATTCTTTCACTTCTCGTAACATTTTAATTTCTGTCATATTATCTAATGCTAATGTAATCTGTGGTTTTATTCCCTGAGTAAATTTTATTTTGTTTTTATACTGTTTTACCAACTCATTAATGTCTAAATTGATTTCTCCTGGCTCAAACATAAATAACACAAAATTTCTTTTGCCTTGTACTTTGCTTATTTTAAGTTTTTTGCATAATATTTTAATTCTTGCAATCTCTAATAAGTTTTCGATTTCAGATGGCATATTTCCAAATCTATCAATCATCTCATCTATTACATTTTGAATATCTTCTTCATTTTTACATAAAGCTATATCTTGATATATTTCAATTTTTTGACTTGAGTCAGAAATATATGTATCTGGAATATAGCATGTTGCATCTAAATCTATTTGTACATCAATTTCTGGTTGTACAACTGTTCCTTGCATTTCTTTTATAACTTCATCTAACAAGTTACAATATGTATCATATCCTACTTGCTCTAAATGTCCATGTTGAATTTCTCCAAGTAAGCTTCCAGCACCTCTTATCTCTAAATCTCTCATTGCTATTTTAAATCCTGAGCCAAATTCTGTGAATTCTTTTATTGCTTTTAGTCTCTTATCAGCAACTTCTGATAATAATTTGTCTCTTTTATATGTTATATATGCATATCCTTGTCTATCAGATCTTCCAACTCTTCCTCTTATTTGATATAGTTGTGCTAGTCCCATTCTGTCTGCATTTTCTACAATTATGGTGTTTGCATTTGGAATATCTATTCCAGATTCAAGTATTGTTGTACATACTAAGATATCTGTTTTTCCTTCTATAAAGTCTTCCATAATATCTTCTATTTCATTTCCTGTCATTTTTCCATGTGCATATACAACTTTAGCTTCTGGTACTAATCTTGAAATTTCATCAGCTTTTTGTATGATTTTTTCTACATTGTTAAATAAATAAAATACCTGACCTTTTCTTTCTAATTCTTTTGTAATTGCTTCTCTTATTACTTCTTGGTCATATTCTAACACATATGTCTGAACTGGTTTTCTATTATATGGTGGTTCATATATTACAGACATATCTCTTATTCCTACTATTGACATATGTAGTGTTCTTGGAATTGGTGTAGCTGTCATTGTTAATACATCTATACTTGCTTTGTATTGTTTTATTTTTTCTTTTGCTTTTACTCCAAAACGATGTTCCTCATCTATAATTAATAATCCTAGGTCTTTGAATTCTACATCATTACTCAATATTCTATGTGTTCCAACTACTATGTCAATTTCTCCTAATTTTAATTTTTTTACAATTTCATTTTGTTCTTTTTTTGTTTTAAATCTATTTAAGACCTCTACTCTTATTGCAAAATTAGCCATTCTATCTCTAAATTCTTTGTATTGTTGTTCTGCAAGTACTGTTGTTGGTGCTAAATATGCAACTTGTTTTCCTCCCATTACAGCTTTAAAGGCTGCTCTAATTGCAACTTCTGTTTTACCATATCCAACATCTCCACATAATAATCTATCCATTGGTTTAGGTAATTCCATATCTTTTTTTACTTCGTCTATACAACGTAATTGGTCATCTGTTTCTTGATATGGAAAACTTTCTTCAAATTGAGTTTGCCATGGTGAGTCTGCTGGAAAAGCATAACCCTTTGCTTTTTCTCTTTTAGCATAAAGTTCAATTAATTCTTTTGCAACTTCTCTTAAGTTATTTTTTACTCTGGCTTTTGTTTTAATCCATTCTTTGTTTCCTAATTTATTGACTTTTAGTCCGCCTTCATCTCCACCAATATATTTTCTAATATTATCTAATTGATTTGTAGGAACATAAAGTATATCATCTCCATAATACTTTATTTTTATATAATCTTTTGTTGTTCCATCTGCAGTTATAGTATTTACACCTATAAAAATTCCTATACCATAATTTTTGTGTACTACATAATCACCTACTTTTAAATCAGCATATACTACTTTTTCTCCTTCTTTAAATGCTGAACTCTTGTATTTTTTTCTTTTTTCTCCTTCAATTAGTTCTTGTGAAGTGATTACTAAAAGTTTTAAATCAAAACATTCAAATCCTGATGATAGTTTTCCTACTGATACTGTTACTAAGCTTTCATTATTTTTTACTATTATTGTTTGATTTAGTTTTTCTTCATATTTATTTATAATTTCATGTTCGTCTAATAACTTACATATACTTTTGGCTTTTTCTTTTGTTTCTGCTAGTATGTATATTTTTTTCTTTTCCTCTTGGGCTTTTATTAATTCTTTAAATAAGATTTCTATTTCGCTTTTATAATAATTCTTTTCTTTATAAACCCAATTATATTTTTCAGCTTGAAATTTTATTTCATTGTCCAGTTTTTCTATATATACTAACTGTTTGTTTGTTAGTTTTTCTTCAAATTGTTCTAAACTTAATAGATTTTTTATTGCATCTGGAACTATTTTTTGTTTTTCCATTAATAGAGTTATAATATTGTTACTATCTTTATTTATATTATCTAATCTTTGAGTTATTTTATTAAACTCATCTAATACAATTACAAACTTTGAACTTAAAAAGTCAAGTATTGTTTCTTGCTGTTCATAAAAAGCATTAAAATATTTATCAACTTTACTAATATAGTCTCCATTTTTTATAATCTCTATATCTTGTTCTACCTGTTCTTGTACTTCTTCATTATATACAGTGCTTCGAATTTTTTCTATTACAGTTTCTAATGGTTTTTCTAATAAATATTCATGTGCAGGATTAATTGTTATTTCTTTTATTTCTTCTGTTGATCTTTGGCTTACAATGTTAAAATATCTAATTGAATCTATTTCATCTCCCCAAAATTCAATTCTGACTCCATTTTTTTCTGTTAAAGAAATATCTACAATTCCACCTCTAACACTGAACTGTCCTCTTCCTTCAATTAAATCACATCTTGTATATCCTAAATCTAATAATTTTCTTTTAACATCTTCAAGATTATATTCATCTTGTATTTTAAATTTTAACACATTTTTATATAGAGCTTTTTTACTCATGATTTTTTGCATTGTTGCTTCTATTGTTGTTACAATTATACCTGTTTTCATTCCTTGGATTTTATTCAGTGCTTCTATTCTTTCATAAGGTAAGTCTTTACTTTCAGCTACATAATCATATGTCACAATTTCTTTTTTAGGAAAAAATACTACTTTATCTGTAAAATATTTTAAATCCTCGACTAATTTTTTGGCTTGTATTTCATTATATGTAATTATACATATTGGCTTTTTTGCAAATTCCTTTGTTGCTGAAATTATTTGAGCCATACCAACGTCTGTTAAGCCCGATATAGCTATCGGGCTTTTTTGTTCTTCTATGCTTTTTATGTATTCACAAAATTTAGGATTTTTTCCTAACTCTCCTATGATTGTATTCATTTCTAATCCTTTCTTTTATTTTCTAATCACAAGTTTATCAAACTTAGAATTTATATAATTTTCAAGCTTTGTCATAAACACATTTGATTCAATCTCTTTTTTTGCAACCATATCCAACCCTTTTTCCCAACTAGCTGTTAGTTTTGGATTTAGCATATCTGGCATTGAATAATTTACAACATCATAAATTGCTTCACCTTTTTGAGTAGGTGTAACAATTTGAGTTTTTGAATTTATATCAATATATTTTATTTTTTCTAATTTTTTTATTATTTCGCCTCTAGTTGCACTTGTTCCTATTCCAGCTCCTTTAATTTGTTCCCTTAGTTCTTCATCTTCAATTAATTTTCCCGCATTCTCCATTGCAAGAATTATTGAGCCAGAATTATATCTAGTTGGTGGTGAAGTTTCTGCATCTTTTATTTCAAAATTTTGAACTTGTACTTCTTGACCTTTTTTTAAGTTTTTTAGTACTTCTAAATTATCATCTAATTCTTCATTTTTTTGATTTTGGCTAGAGTTTTCCACTTTTTGTTGCTTTTCTGTGGATAATTTATTATCATTTTTTGGTTTTAAGACTTCTAAATATCCTTGATTAGTGCAAACCTTTCCACTTGCGTTAAATGTTTCGTTTTCTATTTGCACAGTTAATGTTATTTTATTATATTCTGCTTCAGGATAAAATATTGCGATAAATCTTTTTACTATAACATCATAAATCTTTTTTTGAAGTTCTGGCAATTTTTCATAATTTTCAAAACCTTGTCCTGTAGGAATTATTGCATAGTGGTCTGTTATTTTACTATCATTTACATATTTAGTCTTACTCAAATTTGTTGAATATTTTTCATCAACCATTTTCTTCATAAGTTTTTGAACTTCTTCATCTTTATACCCTTTTATAAGCCCATTTAAGTTTTTAGAAATTTCTTTTGCTACAGCTGTTGATAAAACTCTTGCATCAGTTCTTGGATATGTTACTAATTTTTTCTCATATAAGTTTTGTATTATTTCTAGGGTTTCATCTGGCTTAATTTTAAATCTTTTTGTACATTCATTTTGTATTTCAGCTAGATTAAATAATAGTGGTGCTTTTTCTTTTTGTTTTGTCTTTTTTAATTCTGCTATTATTGCTTTTTTCCCAGTCAAACTTGTTATGAATTCCTTTGCATCTTCTTGTTTTTTAAAACCACTTTCATTATAAAGTTTTGGACTTTCAAACATTTTTGATTTTTCATTTACTTTCCATTCAGCTTTAAATGTTCCTGTTTCATCTCCAAATTCGCCAATTATTTTATAGTATTTTGTTTTTACAAAGTTTCGTATTTCTCTTTCTCTTAAAACAACCATCCCTAATACACATGTCATAACTCGTCCTACTGAAATAGATGCTTTTTCTTCATGTATTTGGTTTGCAACTTTTCTGCCATAAATTATTGAAAGTAAACGCGAAAAGTTTATTCCTATTAAATAATCTTCTTTTGCTCTTAAGTATGCTGAATCTGATAAACTATCATATTCACTTTCATCTTTAGCTTCTCTTATTCCTCTTTGTATTTCTTCTTCTGTTTGTGAATCAATCCATACTCTTTTAATTTTTGCTTTTGGGTTTGGTTTTGCCATCATAAATACAAGTCTTTGTATATATTCCCCTTCTCTTCCAGAGTCACCTGCATTATAAATTTCTTCAACATCTTCTCTTTGAAGTAGTTGTTTTACAATGTTAAACTGATTTTGAACTGCTGGAATTATTTCATATTTCCATTCTTTTGGTATAAATGGCAATGTATCTAATCTCCAAAACTTAAGTTTTTCGTCATATACCTCTGGATAACTCATAGTAACTAAATGGCCAACACACCATGTAATAATCCAGTTATCTGATTCTATATATCCATTTTTTCTATTTGTATTTATTTTTAAAGCTTTTGCAAATTCAATTGCTACAGATGGTTTCTCTGTAATTAATAGTTTTTTGGACATTTAGATTACTCCTCTTCTATTTTTGCTTTTGCTAATCTGTAAATCTCATTAAATCTTCTCATTGTTTCTGCATCATTAAATGTAAATCTTTTATATAGTTTATCTATATATTGATTTTCTTTAATTATTTGTCTAGTTTCTTTAAAATTCAAATCATAAACATAATTAAAGTGGCTAACTAGTATATCTGCACTAGTTCGCCTTTCTTTATAATTTATTTCTTTGTCTTCTATAAATTCTCTATATATTTCATCAGAAATTTTATCATCTGATAAGTCTGCCTTTTCCCAGATTGCTTTTTTATCACCTGTTACCAAAACATAGAATATATCTGTTTTATCAGCATCTCTAATAATTTTAGCATGTAAGTTTTCTCTTTCTGTTAGTCCACTTTCTATTTTTGCTCTATTATGATTTAATATTGCTAATTTAATTATTTTGTCAAACTTATCTTCTTCTATAAATTTTCTTATAAGCTCATCTTCAAATAAAACTTTTACTCCATATTCTCCGTGATTTATACTATCTTTGTCAACAAAAGTATGGTAAAGTCTTACTTGCTCGAATCTTCCAATGTCATGTAATAGTCCAATTAGTTCTGCTAGCTTAATATCTTCTTCACTTAAATTTAGATTTTCTGCTATTTTTTTAGAATATTGTGACACTCTTTCAATATGAGCTATCTTCATTTTAATTTTTTCATCTTCTGGATTATATTTTTTTACATATTCTTTGAATTGTTGTTTTGCATGTAAAATATCTATTGGCACATCTATTCCTCCTAGTTCCAAAAAAATTAATCACTTTCAAGCGTCTTTTCTTTTATATAGTTGTTTGCTATTTCTCTTATTTTTTCTACTTCTTCTTTTGTTTGTTTGTCTTTAAAGTTATATCTATCTAAAATTTGGTTTATATAGTTTTCTCTTTGTATAATTTGAAAACTTGTTTTAAAATTAATATCAAATATAAATGCAATAAATGAAACAATTGTGTCTGCAGGTGTCTTTTGCATATTTTTAGTTCTCTTAATTTGTTTTTTATCACATATTTTTTCAAAAATTTGTGGTGAAATCTGTGAATTTTCAACTTCTAATTCATTTCCCAAATTAAAAATTTCAATAGACTCATATAATATATCAATTTTATCTGCATCTCTTACTAGTTTTGTAAATAATAATAATTCTCCTGTTAAATCTTTTGGTATTGCATATTTATTGTGATTTTTAACTGCTTTAATTATTATTTCATCATATTTATCTGTTTCTATATAATTTCTAATATCTTTTTCTAATATTTTTGCACCTAAATCTCCATGGTCAATACTGTCATTATCTCGAAATGTTTTATAATTTGTGTATTGCTCAAATCTACCTATATCATGTAATAAACCAATCAATGTTGCAATTTTTATCTCATCATCATTCAAATTTAAGCCTATAGCAATTTCTTTTGAAATTCTCATAACTCTTAAAGAATGTAATTGTTTTCTTTTTATATTTCCGTTTTCTAAATCATAGTTTTCTGTATATTTCAAAAATTCTTCTTTTGATTTTTCTAGGTTTACTATCATTTATTTTCCTCTTTTCTTATTACAATTTATTCATATTCTAGGAACATTGGTTTTTCGCCTAATTCCTGTGAATTTGAGTTTTTAGTTGCAATTATAATTTCTGGATCATCTTCACTATATTCAATATCTGTTATTCCTGTAGCAATTTTGTAAAATTCTCCTGTTCCTCTATTATAAAAGTATATAGTTTCATCTTTAAGGCCTATTATATTATTTGATGAACCAGCCCAGCCTCTTGCTGTTAAAGTTTTTTCAGCTTGTTCTAATAATTCTTCTCCTGTTGTAATTTCATCTTTTACTGCAGGCTCTCCTATTACTGGGGTTTCTTCTGGATTGTTTTGTTCTACATTATCTGTATTTGTTTCATTTGTTGTATTTTCATTTTCTATATTTTCATTACTTGTATTGGTATTTGTTCCATCCAAAGTATTCTGATTGTTTGTGTTATTTTGGCTTAATAATTCTACACCTATAAATACTAGTAAACATATTACTATTATTGCAATTATATATTTAAGTTTTTTCATATTCAAAACTCCTTCCAATTTTTTGGTTTTTTACTTATAATATTATATCGGTTTTTAGTGAATATTTCAATAGATTATTTGAATTTTTTCATTGACTTTTGGGCATTTTGCTAGTATAATCGATATATTAGAAAATGAACGGAGGGAAATTTCTATGGCATATAATTTTAAAGAAATAGAAAAAAAATGGCAAGATTATTGGGAAAATAATAAAACATTTTTCACAGATGTATGGGATTTTTCAAAACCAAAATACTATGCATTAGATATGTTTCCTTATCCATCAGGTCAAGGACTACATGTAGGACATCCTGAAGGATATACAGCAACAGATATTTTATCAAGAATGAAAAGAATGCAAGGTTATAATGTATTACATCCAATGGGATTTGATTCATTTGGATTACCTGCTGAACAATACGCAATAAAAACGGGAAATCATCCTGCTGGCTTTACAGAAGCCAATATTGAAACATTTACAAAACAATTGAAAATGTTAGGTTTTTCTTTTGATTGGGATAAGCAAGTTTCTACTTGTGACCCAGACTTTTACAAATGGACACAATGGATTTTTAAGCAATTATTTAATGATGGATTAGCAAAACTAGTAGAAATGCCTGTAAATTGGTGTGAAGGACTTGGATGTGTTTTGTCTAATGATGAAGTAATTGACGGAAAAAGTGAAAGAGGCGGTTTCCCTGTTGTTAGAAAAAATATGAAACAATGGGTTTTAGATATTCCTAAATATGCTGAAACATTGTTAAAAGGTCTTGATGAAGTTGATTGGCCAGAGTCAACAAAAGAAATTCAAAGAAATTGGATTGGTCGTAGTGAAGGTGCTGAAGTTAAATTTAAAGTTGCAAATAGCGACGATATAGAATTTACTGTATTCACAACAAGACCTGATACATTATTTGGAGCAACTTATTGTGTTCTAGCTCCTGAACTTGATTTAGTTGATCAAATTACAACTGAAGACAAAAAAGAAGCAGTAATAGAATATAAGAAGTTAACAGCTTCAAAGTCTGATTTAGAAAGAACTGAACTTAGTAAAGAAAAAACAGGTGTATTTACAGGTGCATATGCTATTAATCCAGTAAATAATAAAAAAATTCCTATTTGGATTTCAGATTATGTTTTATCTACTTATGGAACTGGATGCATCATGGCAGTTCCTGCACATGACCAAAGAGATTATGAATTTGCAACTAAATTTGGAATTGATATTATTCCTGTTTTAGAAGGTGGAGATATTTCTAAAGAAGCTTTCACAGGTGATGGATTACATATTAACTCTGACTTCTTAAATGGACTTGATAAAAAATCAGCAATCGAAAAAATAATTAATTGGCTTGAAGATAACAAAATTGGTACTAAAAAAGTTAACTATAAATTACGTGAATGGATATTTGCTAGACAACGTTATTGGGGAGAACCTATTCCTATTGTATATATAGATGATGAAATTAAAGCATTAGATGATTCTGATTTACCATTAGTTTTACCAGAACTAGAAGATTATGCACCATCAAAAACAGGTGCTTCACCACTTGATAAAGCTACTGATTGGGTAAATGCCACATTCCATGGAAAACCTGCAAAAAGAGAAACAAGTACAATGCCAGGATCAGCTGGTTCAAGTTGGTATTTCTTAAGATATATTGACCCACACAATGATAAAGAATTTGCAAATAAAAAATTACTAGAGCATTGGATGCCAGTAGATTTATATATGGGTGGACCAGAACACGCTGTTGGTCACCTACTTTACTCAAGATTCTGGAATAATTATCTTTATAATAAAGGTCTTGTTCCTGTTAAAGAACCATTTGCAAAACTACGTCATCAAGGTATGATTTTGGGAACCAATGGAGAAAAAATGAGTAAATCAAAAGGTAATGTAATTAATCCTGATGATATGGTTAAACAATATGGAGCTGATAGTTTAAGAATTTATGAAATGTTTATGGGACCAATTGAAAGTAGTAAACCATGGGATCCTAATGGAATAGATGGAGCTAAGAAGTTCTTAGATAGAGTATGGAGATTATTTGCTGAATCTGGAAAAGTTCAAGATAAAGAAAATAAAAATCTTGAAAAAATTTATCATTATACAGTTAAAAAAGTAACAAATGATTATGAAACAATGAATTTCAATACAGCAATTTCTCAAATGATGATATTTATAAATTCTGCTAGTAAAGAAGACATTCTTCCAAAAGAATATGCAGAAGGATTTCTAAAATTATTAAATCCAGTAGCACCTCATATAACAGAAGAACTTTGGAATGTGTTTGGACATGATAATACTATCGCTTATGAAGCATGGCCAACTTATGATGAAGCAAAAACTATTGATGAAGAGAAAGAAATTCCTGTTCAAGTAAATGGAAAACTTAAAGCAACTGTTATGATTGCTTTAGATGAGGATGAAGCTTCTGTTAAAGAGAAAGTTCATTCTGCTCTTGAAGGAAAACTTGATGGAAAAACTATTGTTAAAGAAATTTATGTTAAAAACAAAATTTATAATGTAGTTGTAAAATAAAAAATTTGTCAACAGGACGGTAAAGTGAACCGTTTCTGTTGACAATTTTTTTATTCTTGTTTTCCTAGCAAATATAAAAATGCAAATGCTGGTATTCTTACAACCTTTTTATTATTTTCTAATTTTGTAATACCATAATCCATAGGGTCTTTTGTTATAACATAAATTTTATCGTTTTGTTTAGGAATATTATATAATGAATTGTCTTTTTTTATTGCAGTCTTCTCTCTATATTTTACTTCTATATATAAGTTTGTTTTTACAGATTCTGCTACAATATCAATTTCTTTTTCTGTTTTTGAATCTCTATAATATCCTACAGTTCCATTAAATTTTTGCATATAAGTGTATACATGTCTATATACTGCTGTTTCTACAATATATCCCATTTCTGTTGGATCTGTTATAATATCATCTTTCATTAAAACTGCATTTCTAATAGCACTATCTGCTATATATACCTTAGGTTTTGATTTTAAAACTTTTCCACCAATTGGTTTACTTTCATAAATTAGATTGGCATTTTTTAAATACATAATGTAATCTTGTATTGTTGCTATTGATGTGTTATCTAGTTCTTGACTCATTTTGTTGTAATTGATTATATTAGAAGATTCAAAACATAAATATAAAAATACTTTTTCTAATATACTGATATTTCTAATTCCAAATAGACTAGGCATATCTCTTTTTAAAACTTTATCAACTATATCTTCTCTTAGAATTTTTCCAGCATAAGCATCATCTGTTGCTAAAACAAGTTCTGGAAATCCTCCTATCCTCAAATATCTATTAAAATGTTTTTGTAATCCTAATAAAGAATTTATGATATCTCCTAGTTTCTTTTCGTCTAAGTTTTCTAAATCTTCTATTTTTAAATCTGAAGGTATATTATTATCTATTGCTTCTATTTCTGTTTTTTTTGCTAAATCCTTTACTAATAATTTATTTACTTCCTCTACTGTCATATTATTAAAATCTTTAACCGTTATTTTCTTTTCATTAATACTTTTTAATTGACAATATTCATAAAACGATAATGTTGGAACAGTTATTGTTATCCATCTTCCAGCACCACTTTCGGCTAACCCTTTATTTATGATAGGACTTGCACTTCCTGTTGCCATAATATGAATATTGGTATTTTTATCATATATTACTTTTAACCATTTATTCCAGTCTTCAGCATATTGTATTTCATCTAAAAATAGATATTTTTCTCCATCTCCAGTAAAGTTTATCTCATACAACTCTATCAATTTATCTAGTGTACAAAATTTTAAAATTGGGTTATCAAAAGAAACATATAAAATATGTTTAGGGTCTTTTCCTTTATCTATCAATTCTTTTATTTGTTGAAACACTATTGTGGTTTTTCCAACTCTTCTGGCTCCTGTTAATAGTACAAATCTCCTAATTTCATTATTTAGAAAAGCCTCTTGTGCTTCAAAAAAAGCTTTACGCTTCATTTCTTTTACTTCTTCTTTTGGAACTTCAAAGTTTCTCCACCAAGGATTATATGAAATTAATACTTTTAAAATATCTTCTTCTTTTATAATAGACATTTTATCACCTCTTATATATATTATAAAGTATACTGAACAAAATGTCAAGATTTTATTCAGTATACTTTGTGTTTTTAGTAATATTTTATAAATTATACTTTCTGTTATGCTTCTCTTTTCCAATAAAACAAATATTGTTGTGCAATTCCTGCAAGATTTCCGAACTTTTCATGTGCAAGCTTTTCAATTTGCTTTTTATTAACTTTTGTTTCATCTTCATTTTTTATATATAGCTCATTCATTACTCTACGTACCCATACATCTATTGGAAAAACTTCAAAACGTTTTAATGTTGAGAATAATAGAATACAATCAGCCACTTTAGGTCCAACTCCAGAAAGTGTTAAAAGTTGTTCTCTAACTTTGTTTGTATCTGGTTCATTTTGTAATTGTTCTAAATCAACCTTTTTATCTAAAATCATATGCACTGTTTCATATAAGCGGATATCTCTAAAACCTGTTCCTAATTTTCTGTAATCCTCTACTGTTACATCTTTCAATTGCTCAGGTGTAGGAAAAGTGTAGTATTTTTTTCCATTCCATTCTATTTCATCACCATATGCTTTTGATAATCTTTCTATAATTCCTTTTATACGTGGTATATTATTGTTTGCAGAAATTATATAAGATATAATCATTTCCCATAAATCTTGATTTAAAATTCTTATTCCTTTTCCATATTCTATACTTGTTTTTACATTATCATCTATTTTTGATAACTTTTCCTTTATTTCTTCATAGTTTCTATTTAAGTCAAAATAATCTTCTACTACATCTTTTATATTACCATCACATATTCCTTTTATTGTCACTAGGGACGTACCTTGATGACAATTTTCTTTTTTTACATTAATTACATTTCTTTTGAATATTCCTGTGTAACTTCCATCTTCCTGTTTATTCCATCTAAAACACTGTCCACATTCAAATATATCTGCTAATTCAAATGAATCTATATTTTCTAATTTATATTCTTGTTCTTGCATTGTATCCTCCTTATGCAATTAAATTAATCGTTTTTTGCCACTAAGGAACGTCCCTTGTGACAAATTTATTTTAATATATTTTTATACTTTTTTCAACTTTTTTACACCAAAAGAGAGACTATTACAGTCTCTCTTTTGGTGCAGGGCTATTCTTCAAGCAAAATCAGTATTGCTTTATGATATTTTTCTTTGCGCTTCCAGTCCTTTTCTGTAGGATTTTCCATCCTAGTTATATCACTATTGTGATATAAGTCTGCAAGTTTTACTTTTTTGGCAATTGGGTTATTTTTCAACTTTCTGACATAGTCAAAATAATCAATTGACTCGTCATGTGTGAGAAGTTTTAATGCTTCAATGACAGTAGCAGAAAATTCTTTTTCCAAAACTTCAAAAGTTATGTTTGTGTCTTCTACAGTATCATGTAGAAGTGCAACAATACATTCTTCTTCAGTTTCCATTTGTTCTGCTACATGGATTGGATGGAAAATATATGGTACTCCAGATTTGTCGACTTGTCCATGATGAGCATTATATGCAATTATCATGGCTTTTTTGGTTTGCTCAGTGTAAATCATAATGCCCTCCTTACTATACTAATGTATTCCTCGGACAAATTAATTATAACACTTTTGTCGAATTTTGCAAATAATATTCTTGTGATAGGCTAATTTTTAATATTTTCAAAATAATAGATAAAATTAATATTTCATTTAGAAAAAAGTAAATACCTAGCTTTCTTACGAAAACTGGGTACCTTAGCTTTTAACCTAAGCTAAAATCTACGCTAACTTCAACAATAATAACGGTAGATGGCTTCTTAGCACCATTTAAACATTCTTCTTTCAATTTCACTTTATATCCTTCTTCATCTTCTATTTTCTTTTTCAATTTTTCAACAAAAAATTCTTCGTCATATTCGCTAAGAATTTTTCTCAAATCATAGCATCCATAATTATCTTCGCATTTTTTTTCGTTGTCCAAAACTCTAAGATACCTATATTCGTCAATGTACAATATTAATTTATGGTAATCTCTTTCATCTGTTTTTTTGTTTATAATATCCAATATCCAGTCAAAGATTTCATCCAATTTTAAGAATAAAGTTCTCTTGAATGCATTAGTCCTTCTCATCCGTACTTGTTGAGCTTTGCTTATCATAGATAATCCTCCTTGTATTTACTTGTGAGGGATCCTCTCTGAGATTTTGAATGATTCTCTTTGGGGATTAAACGAATTAAATTTATTCTATCATAATATACATAAAAATTCAAGCACTCGAATTTTTATATACTTTGTCAACACTCTGATATCTTTAAGTTAAAGACTTAAAGATATTTTTTATTGTGTATATTAAATAAAATATTATAATAAAAAATTGCCAGTAAGGACCGTCCCTACTGACAATTTTTCTCTACAATTTTTGCATATTTCTTTAATTTTTCATAAACTAAATGATTTACAGTTCCTGCTGGGAATTTTCCATCTTTATCTTTCTTTCCAGCTGGTACTCCTGTTAATACTTCAATTCCTTCTTCTATTGTAGAAACTGCATAAATATGGAATTTCTTATTTTTTACGGCATCTACTATTTCATCTGATAATTGAAGATTATTTACATTTTGAACAGGTATCATAACTCCATGAGAACCATCTAATCCACGCATTTTACAAATTTGGAAATATCCTTCAATTTTTTCATTTACTCCACCAATTGGTTGTATTTGTCCTTTTTGATTTACTGAACCTGTTACCGCAATTGATTGTTTAATAGGAATTCCTGATAAGCTTGATAATAGTCCATATAGTTCTGTACTTGATGCACTATCTCCATCAACACCATTATATAATTGTTCAAAACATATACTTGCTGTTAAGCATAATGGAATGTCTTGTGCGAACATTTCTCCTAAATATCCAGATAATATATATACACCTTTTGAGTGTGTAGAACCAGAAAGTTCAACTTCTCTTTCTATGTTTACAACTCCACCTTTTCCAGTATAAGTATTAACTGTAATTTTTGATGGTTTTCCAAAAGTGTAATCTCCAATTGTCATTACTGTCAATCCATTTAGTTCTCCTACTAAAGAACCTTTTGTATTTATTAATAAAGTGTTTTCTTTTATCATTTCTGTATATTTTTCATCATATTTCTTTATTCTGTCAATTCTTTCTGCTAATGCTTTATCTATATATTGTTTTGTAACAACTTTTGCTTTGTCTAGTTTTGCCCATGTTCCTGCTTCTCCAACTACTTGACCTATATCTGTAAATCTTGTAGATAATTTATCTTTATCTCCTGCTAATCTTGAAGCAAATTCTACAAGCCTTGCCATTGCTGATTTGTCAAGTGGTGGTAATTCTTCTTGCTCGCAGAATGTGTGAACAAATCTTGCAAGTTTATTTACATTTGTTTCATCAATTGGAGCTGTTTCTTCAAATTCAACTTTGATTTTAAATAGTTTTCTAAAATCAGAATCCATTGATAATAGTGTATGATAAATACTAGCATTTCCTATAAGTATTACTTTTACATCTAATGGAATTGGCTCTGGTTTTAATGATATCATTGCCATTGATGAACGTTGTTCCATTGTATTATCTATTGCAATTTCTTTTACCCTTAATATTCTTTTTAGTTCTTCATAACACATTGCATTTGTTAATAAATCTTTTGCTTGGAATATTATATATCCTCCATTTGCTTTGTGCATTAATCCTGGTTTTAACATTGTAAAATCTGTTTTCAATGAACCATAGTAATTTTCATATTCTAATTTTCCAAATAAATTTTGATATGTGTAATTAGAATCCATTATTACTGGGCAACCTTCTCTTGTACTATTATCTATAAACAAATTTACTCTATAATTTAAGCATGGGTCTTGTTTTCTTTGCATTGGAGATGGTTGAGCCTGTTGAGGTTGTTGTGGTTTGTCTTCTTCTAAAAAGTAAGATACATTTTTCAAAACATCTTGTTTTACATCATTTAAAAATTGATTAATTTTTTTATTTCTTTTATATTTAGATTTTATATAGTTTATATGCGCATTTACTGTTAATAATGCAACATTTGATTGCCATTCAGATACCTTTTTATCTGATTCTCTTTCTATTTGTTTTATTTGTCCTATTACTTCCATTATTTGTTGTTGTACTATTACTGATTTTTCTTCATATTGTTTTTTTATTTCTTCATCTAATTTTTCAAATTCTTCTTCTTGAACAACTTTTCCATCAACTACTGGAAACATATAGATACCATTTTGAGCTGATTTTACATGGAAGCCATATTTTAAAGAATCTTCATTTAACTTTGTTAATAAGCTTTCTCTTTTTTCTTCAAATTCTTTTTTAATTAAAGCTTTTTCTTTTTCAAAATCATCTGCATTAAAAGTTTTTTTGATGTCTTTTTTTACTTCTTTTATGAAACCATCCATACTTTCTTTGAATTCTTTACCTTGTCCTGCAGGCAATGATACTGCAATTGGTTCATTTGGATTTTGAAAATTGTATATATAACACCAATCATTTGGAACTTTCTTTTTTGGTGCAATACTCTCTAAATAATTTTTAGTATACATTGTCTTTCCAACACCACTAGGTCCTTCAAGATAAATGTTATATCCTTTTACATTTATATCTATTCCAAACTCTAAAGCTTTTATTCCTCTTTCTTGGCCTATTCCATCATTTATAGGTTCTAATTCTTTTGTCGTCTCAAAGTGAAACATGTTTTCATTACATGTCATTTTTAAGTCTTTATAACTTAATTCATTTTTTTCTTTCATCTTTTGCGTCTATCCTTTCTATCTAAATCTTTTGCATTTTATTCTATCCTATTTATTCTTTTTTATTTTATATTACTTGTGCATTTTTGTAAAGTTTTTTTGTTCATTTTTTATTTGAAATTTTTGTGAATTTTACCTAATAAATCTATTTTAGAAAAATAAAAAATACACCCCTTGTGAGATGCATTTTTTATTAAATTATTTTGTTTCTTTTTCTGTATTCTCAGCAACTGCTTCTTCAGTTTTTGCTGGTTCTGCTTCAACTGGTGTTTCAACAGCTTCTTTAGCTGGTTCTTCAGCTAAATCTTCTTTAAGAGTGATTTCTTTATCTTCTATTCTTGCTCCAACTAATTCTTTAGTCTTAGAAGCTTTTCCTGTTCTTTCTCTTAAATAGTAAAGTTTAGCACGTCTAGCTTTACCAACTCTAACTAATTCTACTTTTTCAACTAATGGTGAATGAATTAAGAATGTTTTTTCAACACCTACACCATAAGATATTTTTCTTACTGTGAATGTTTCGTTTAATCCTCCACCTTGTTTTTTTATTACAATTCCTTCAAATACTTGGATTCTTTCTTTGTTTCCTTCTTTTATTTTAACATGTACTCTAACTGTATTTCCAACTTTGATGTCAGGAATAGAGTTTTTTAGTTGTTCATGTTCTATTGATTTTATGATATCCATCGTATTTACCTCCTTCTTTTTCTATGCAAGCGGTGCCTTGAATTGAAAGTCAGCACTTTGCATCATTATTTAATTTTTTTATATATTCTTTTTCTTCTTTAGATAGTTCTACATTTTTTAAAAGTTCTGGTCTTTTTAAATATGTATTTTTTAAAGATTGCTCTCTTCTCCATTTGCTTATTTTTTCGTGATGGCCTGTTAGTAATATTTCTGGTACCTTTTCATCTTCAAAAATTTCAGGTCTTGTATATTGAGGATATTCAAGTAATCCTTGTGAAAATGATTCTTCTGAAGTTGAACCTTTACTTAAAACACCTTCTACATATCTACTAACTGTATCTATTAATACCATTGCTGGTATTTCACCACCTGTTAGTACATAATCACCTATAGATATTTCCTCATCTACAATTTTGTCTATTACTCTTTGGTCAATCCCTTCATAATGTCCACAAAGTAGAATAAGATGCTTTTCTTTGCTTAGTTCTTCTACCTTTTTTTGATTTAAAACTTTTCCTTGTGGAGTTAAATAAATTACTTTTGCATCTTTTGTATTTAATGATTTATAAGCATCATATACAACATCAGCTTGCATAACCATTCCTGCTCCACCACCATATGGGGTATCATCTACTTTTTTGTGTTTGTTATTTGAAAAATCTCTAATATTTACTAAATTTAGATTTATTAAATTTTTCTTTTCAGCTCTTCCTATTATGCTTTGCTTTATTGGCTCAAACATTTCTGGGAAAAGTGTTAACACATCAAATTGCATTTTTTCCTCCATACTTTTTTAAATCAATCCAGGTATAAGATGTACTGTAATTTTTTCTGTATCTAAGTTAACTTCTTTTATTACCTCTTTGATTCCTGGTAATAAAATTTGTTTTCCTAAATCATTTTTTACTACATATATGTCATTTGCTCCAGTATTATAGATGTCTTCTACTATTCCTAGCTTATTTCCATCATCTGAATATACTTCCATACCAATTAAATCAGCTATATAATATGTTCCTTCTTCTAGTGGTATTGCATCTTCTCTGTCTATTTCTAGAAAAGCATTTCTTAGCAATTCAGCTTGTTCTGGTGTTTCTATATTTTCAAATTTGATTAATACCATATTTTTGTGATATCTCACATTTTGAATTTTATATAGTTTTTCTTCTTTTTTAGTTTTAACATATACTTTTTCTAGGTCGTCAAATCTTGTTATATCATCTGTAAAAGGCATTACTTTAACTTCTCCTTTTATACCAAATGTATTAACAATTTGACCAACTTCTAGCCTTTTTTGCATGTTCTACCATTCCTTTCATGGTATAACTTTTATTGTTCTATAAATTCTACAGTAACTTTTTTGTCTTTTCTATTTGCAACGGATTTCATTACTGTTCTTATAGATTGTGCAATTTTTCCTTGTCTACCAATTATTTTTCCAAAATCTTTTTCAGCAACTTTTACTTCAAAGATTATGTTTTTTTCTCCTTCAACTTCTTTTATATCAACAGCTTCTGGAGTGTCGACTAAGTTTTTAATAATAGTTTCTAAAACCTCTTTCATATTTTCCTCCAACTAAGCATTTTTGATTAATGCTTTAACTGTATCTGTAGGTTGTGCACCATTTTTTATCCATTGTTCTAATTTTTCTTTGTTTAGAACTATTGTTGATGGTTCTGTCATTGGATCATATGTTCCAATTTGTTCTATTATTTTTCCATCTCTTGGAGATCTTGAATCAGCTACTACTATATGATAGAATGGAGCTTTTTTCTTTCCCTCTCTTTGTAATCTTATTTTTACCATTACAATTCACCTCCGTTTTATTCTATATAAGTTTAAAAAATTAATAACTACATCTTAAAATTTTTCAAATCATTCATGTTCATGTTTTTGAACATGTTTTTCATGCCACCTTTATTTGATTTCATTTGTTTCATCATTTTTTGTGTCATTTCAAATGATTTCATAAATTTGTTAACATCTTGAACTGTAGTTCCACTACCTTTTGCAATACGTAATCTTCTACTACCATTTAATAATTTTGTATTTCTTTTTTCTTCTACAGTCATTGAACAAATAATTGCTTCAATTTTATCAAATTCTTTTTCATCTACATTTAAGTCTTTTATTTTGTTCATTCCTGGTAACATTTTTAATATTGATGATAGTGAACCCATCTTTTTTACTTGTCTGATTTGTGCTAAATAATCATCTAAGTCTAATTCATTTTTTCTAAGTTGTTTTTCTAATTTTTCTGCTTCTTCCTCTGTGATTGCTTCTTCGGCTTTTTCGATTATTGATAACACATCACCCATTCCAAGTATTCTAGATGTCATTCTTTCTGGATTAAATACTTCAATATCGCTTAACTTTTCACCTGTTGCTGCAAATTTTATTGGTTTTCCAGTGACTTTCTTTACTGAAAGTGCTGCACCACCACGTGTATCTCCATCCAATTTTGTTAATATTACTCCATCAATTCCTACTTCATCATTGAAAGTTTGTGCAACATTTACTGCATCTTGACCAGTCATTGAGTCTACTACCAACAAAATTTCATGTGGTTTTACACTTGCTTTTACATTTTTTAGTTCTTGCATTAATTCATCATCAATGTGTAATCTTCCTGCTGTATCTAGTATTACTACATCATTTAATTTTGATATTGCAACATTCATTGCTTGTTTTGCAATATGCACAACATCTTTTGATGTTTCATTAGCATATACTGGTATATTTAACTGAGCTCCTACTACTTGTAATTGTTTTATAGCAGCTGGTCTATATATATCACATGCTACTAGTAATGGCTTTTTACCTTGTTTTCGTAAAAGATTAGCAAGTTTTCCTGCTGTAGTTGTTTTTCCAGAACCTTGTAATCCAACTAACATTATTATTGTTGGTGGATTTGGAGTAAAGTTTATTTTACTTTCAGTTCCTCCTAGTAATTCTACCATTTCGTCCTTTACGATTTTTATGACTTGTTGTCCTGGTGTTAATGATTTCATTACATCTTGACCCAAGGCTTTTTCTTGTATATTTGCTATAAATTCTTTAACTATTTTATAGTTTACATCAGCTTCAAGCAAAGCAAGTTTAACTTCTCTTAGCATTTCTTTTAAATCTGATTCTGTTATTCTTGCTTTTCCTCTGATTTTTCTTGTTATTTCTTGTAGTCTTGATGATAATCCTTCAAACGCCATACTTGCCTCCTATCTTTTGTTTAGACTAAACAATTTAATTCTTTTTTAACTTCTTCCAATATATTTGTTACTTGTTTATCTGATGAGTCTTTTTGAATTTTGTTTAAATTAAGTAAAATATGTTGTATTTGTTTTTCTTGATTAATTGTCTTTCTCATAAACAATAGCTTTTCTTCGTATTCGAAAAGTTTTCTCTCTCCTTTCTTGATGATGTCTCTTACAGCTTGTCTTGTAATGCCTTCATTTTCTGCAATTTCTGATAAAGATAAGTCTTCATTATAGTAATAATCAATGTACTCATACTGTTTTTCTGTTAATAGCTTTCCATAAATTTGCCATAACATACTTATTTCTACTTTCTTTTCCATAATTACTACCTCTTTCTTTAGTTGCATTACTTATTTTCGTTATTATAAACAACAAAAGGTGTAATGCCAATATACTTTACACCTTTTTTTCACATTTGTCAAGTGTTTTGAGTAAATTTGTTAATTTTTTAGTTTAATTATGTTTTAAAATTTCTGGATTATCCTCAAATATTTTGCTAACTATATTATCTTGATTATCTTGCATTTCAAAAGGAACAACATATCCCTCAAGTGTATCAGCCTTTTCTCGTAATAATGTATTTTCTTTATTTACATATATTTTTGATTTTCCTTTTCCATTTTTGGCTTCTTGCACAAGATTTAGAACAGGGGAATTTCCATCGAAAGCAATTACAACTGATTTTCTTCTTTCAAAAATTTCATAATTAAAACTTTTATAAATTCCTAATTCTTCTGTTTCAAGTGAAATACAAATTCCATCTACTTCTTCATCTAATAACCTATTTTTTACTTTTTGAGTAACTACTTTTGGAACTATTGCATCTATTTCAAAATTCTTATTCATCTCTTTTGAAATGTCTACAATTGCCTTTTCATATCCTTGCATTTTATGACCTATTACAAAGTACGCGTTTTCACTATCAACATTTTTTATTAATTGTCTTAATATTTTAATTCCATTTTCAGATACAACAGTTTCTCTTCCTTTTGTATTAAAGCTTCCACCTGCAATTATTACTGGAACTTTATCTGTTGGTAATGGCTTAATTTTTTGGCTTAATTCTTTTTCTGTTTCTATATTATTTGTTATTCTTAATTCTTCTTGACCTTCAGTTTCTTTTATATTTTTCTCTTCTAATTCAAGTATTGCTTCTTTTATGCTTCTTCCATTCAAAAATTGTTCAAACTTTTTGCTTTTTTCTAAAAAAAAATTTTCACTATGAGCAATTATCTCATCTTCTACTTTTCTCATTTTTTCAAAATCATTATTTGTTAAACCTAGTAAATTTTGAAGTGCTAATTGTTCATCAAATGTATCTGAACCATAAAATCCACAACCATCTGTTCCTTGTACACATTTAATTCCATTTTTCAAAAATGTCTTGATTGGATGATTTGATAAATCACTAATATTATTTAATCTTACATTTGATGTTAATTGAAATTCAATTACAACACCAGTTTCTTTCATTAAGTCTAATAATTCTTTTCCTTCTTCACTGTTTAAGTTTTCTGAATATAATCCATGTCCTATTCTACATCTAGGCATTGGTTGTCCATCTACAAGTGCTTCTTTCACACACATAATTGATTTTCTTACATTATCTCTTAAACTGTCATTTTCTCCTGCGTGAATTCTTATTGTGAAGTCTTTATCTTCTTGATTTACATATTTTACAATTTTTTGAATTACTGGTTGTAAGTCTGAAATATCGTTGATTTCTTCTCCAATAAAATCACTACCTACAACATATGGACTTTTGGCAACTGCTTTTAAAACATTTATATTGTCTTTTAAATATGTACTACTTGTTTTTTGGTCTTTTATAATTGTTAACGGAATTCTTCTTATTGCTAATAAAAATCTAATTTTTACTCCTGTTTCTTTTTCTATCTGTGGAAAAATATCATGAACTTCTTGTAATAATTTTACTGCTGGTTCTCCTAATTTTGCTAAATCTGTATCTGCAATTTCTACATATTTTATTCCTTGCTTTTTATATTCTCTTGCAACCCACAATAGTTTGTTCTGTCTTAAAGTATTGTTTTTATATGGACTACCTTCTTTTTTGTCATCTTGCATTTTTAATACCATTTTTACAATGTCTGCTTCTGGAATAGTTTTTATTAATTCTTCTGTTAGTTCTATTTTTTCTGTTGAAGGAATTCCTTTTGCAAATACATATCTGTAAATATAGCATTTTTCAAGATTAGTAAAAACTGCTTGTCCATCTTTTAATATTGCTAAACTTGTTCTTATTTTTTCTATATTATATTGTGCATTTTCTATATTATTTAATATGAAGTCTGCAAAGTTTATAAAAGTATTATCATCTATTTTTCTTGTTAAATATTTGCCTTGTAATGGACTATTTTCAAATTGTTTTTCAACATTTTTTCGTTGTTCATATATATTTTTTTCTTGTTTTGAACTTAATTTAAGATTTAATTTTTTAATATAATATAATGGATATCTTACTTGTTCTGAAATTCCTAATGCAATCAGACAATCAGGAGATAAATTTGCATTCATATGGGTATGTAAGTCTGTTCTAAATTTTGATTTTTTTAAAATATATGTTTTTACAATTGTTTTTTCTATTGGGAGTTTATAATTTTTAGTTTGAGACATAAGTGTTTTATTTATGGCTGGAATTTTTGCTTTTATTTCTACTCTATCTTCATAAATATTTGCTATTTTTATTCCACCTAATCTAAATATATATACTTCTTCATTGTCACCATTTATACTTGCAGGAATTTTTCCTGTTATTATTTTCATATCATTTTCGTTTTTTATTGTTTTAAGTCCGCATAATTTTGCTAGATTTGTAATTAAGTTTCCTGTATTATGATTTGGTGTTTCTAACACATATGTAATTTCATCTTGGTTAGTTTTTTTCAAATTAACAATTATATCTTTTTCTTTATCTAAATAAAATTTACTAATCATTTGAACCCCCTTATATTTCTTATATTATTTTTGTAATTCTTTTGGTATTTTTATTCCATTTTCTATTAATAATTGTGTTAAAGCTTCAATCTTGGCATCTTGAGCTTTTATTAATTCTTTTAATTCATCAACTCTTTGCTTTTTAGATTTCTTTGCTTTTATAAATGTTTCTAGCTTTGATGTCTGAGGACCTAATGAAGTCTCATCTCCTACCTCAGTATCGCCTAGCTCTAATTGTTTTCTATATTCTATATACCTTATTGCAAGTTCATATTCTTCTGGTTGTAAATCTTCTAGTTCATGAATTGTTGCAGGTATTACTGACTCAGGGTCAAACATTTCTGTAATATCGAGACATTCTTCCTTTCCTCTTCCATAAGCTTCCATCAATTGTAATTTTCTTTTTGCAGATTTTCTTATTTTTTGAATTTTTTCTGAACTAATCCTTTTAATTCTACTTGTGCTATTTGATTCAACTTGTTCAGTACCATATCTAATATCTAACCCATATAAAGTTAGCTTTTCTCTAATTTCTTTTATCTTTAATTTTCCTATCATTTTAATTTGCATTAATTCTTCTTCACTCATTGTTGATAAATCTGCCAAATTATTTACATTAGCTCTTTTTAATGCATTATATGTACCTATACATAGATTCAAATCCCAAATTGGATACATTTTATAAAATGACTTATCTGGCTCACTATATTCCACAAAATAATCATCAGGTTGTTTTATTAATTCTTCTAGTTCATACATTATATCTTCACTATAAGCATCTTCAACAATTCCTTTGGGTAAACTAAAACGTAATTTTTTTAAAGCTTCATTTTCTATTACAGATACTGATGCTGTTGAAAGGCCTAATGCTTCCTTAGTTTCAGGTTGAGTGTTTAATTTCCCAGATGATATTCCATATCTAAGTTCTATTACACTTTTTGCAATTGGTTTTAATTCGTTTATTCTTCTTTGTAATTCGTCTATATTTACAAATCTTTCTTGGTTAGTATCATATTGATATTTATGTCCAACATCATTATAAAATCCACCATCAATAAGTGCATGATATATCATTAAATATCTTGCAATTTCTCTTCTCGTTAAGTCTTTAGATGAAATAACAACATCTATCATTTTTTCTAATAAATTTTCTATTTCAAACTCTGTAATTTCACCATTTTCAAACATTTGTATAGCATTATTAACTGTACCATATTTATTTCGTAAGACTTTTTTTACTCCATCTTTGTCTTCATATTTTTTGACTAATATACTACTTCTTAATCTTCTTTCATCCATCTAAACCACTTTTCTAATTTTGCTATTTGTGCAAAATTTTCCCCTCTCTTTTAATATTCCATATTATATCATGCTTAACATAATTTGTCAAAAAAATTTGTCAAGAAGGACCGCCCCTCTTGACAAATTCTTTATTTTCTATAGAACAAATTTCTTAATTAAGATTACTCCAACTAATACTATTGTTAATAGTCCTAATGTTAAGATGAAATATGTTTTTGGTGTACCTGTTGATACTAATAATATTACTTTTGCTATATCTATATCGTCTTCTCCTGGTATTTCATTATCTGGTACTGAGTCTCTATCTGGTACATCATATGGATTATCATCTTCTGATATCTCTGCTGTATTTGTTTTTTCATTTAAGTTATCTTCACTATTTATCCATGTTAATATTACTTCTATTGTTGCACTTTCTCCTGGTTGTAATAGTGTGTTTTCTAGTTGTTTTGTTGATATTACATTATTTCCTTCGTCTGTCCATAATGGGTTGTCTGCTGCTTCGAATCTTAATCCTTCTGGTACATAGTCTGTGATTTCTGTTGCGTATCCTGGGATGTCTCCTTCATTTGTTATTGTTATTCCATATCCGAATTTTACTATTACATCATTTAGACTATTTCTATGTAATTCTACTTTTACAACTGGTTCTGGATCTTCATGTCCATTATATCCTGTTTCTGTTACTGTTTCTTTTCCATCTTCTATTACTATTACTTTTGATACAAATTTTAGTAGTGATAAATCAAAATATTCTACTTTTACATTTTCAATATCTTGATCATCTTCTCCTTCATTCCATTCGTCTGGTGTTGAGTCTATATCATCTACTGGTTTTCCGTCTTCATCTGTATCTTCTGAGATTTGTGCATGGTTTGTTATTATATATGTGTTTGAATTTGGGTCTTTTACTCTAAATGCTATTTTTATATCTTTGTAATGTAGTGTTGTTCCATTAAATGCAACAAGCAAGTTTGTTTCTGCTCCATCTTTATTATTTTCTCTTGCTAGATATGTTGTTTTTACTGTTTTTGCTTCTTCTACATTATCTGTTTCTTGCCCATTCTCATCATACATTTTCCACATATAATTAATGTTTGTTTCATTTTCTGGTAAGAATTCCAAAAATTCAGGAATATCATCACTTATTTCACTTGCATATCCGTCTACTTCTCCCTCATTGTATATTCTTAATGTGTATGTTACTACATCTCCTACATGTACTGTTAATGGTTCTTTTGTATGTTCATAACTTATTTGTCCATTTTCATATTTTACTTGTGGTTCTCTGTTTGTTATGTTTTGATCTTGTACTTGTGTTATGAATTTTCTTAATGCTAAATCAAATTGTTTTACATATATTTTTTCAAAGTCGTCATCATCTTCGTTTCCTGGTACATAGTCTTGACCTATTTCATCATCTTTATATCCTGGTAAATCTTCATCTCCTGGTAAGTTTTCATCTATATTATCTGCCGTTGAATCTATGTCTTCTGGTACTATTGTGTCTCCATATTTATATTCTGATATTTCTGCTATGTTTGTCAAGTTTTCATGTACTGGTGCTTCTTCTGATACTAGACATTCTATTTGTAAGTCTTCATAATCAAGTTCTGTTCCATTGAATTTGCTTATTTCTTTATCTGTTAAATATGTTGTTGTTACTACTCTTCCATCTTCTGATACTGTCCATCCATATTGTTCATTTATTTCACTATCTTCTATAAATGTTAGATATGGTGGCAAATAATCTTTTACTTCACTTGCAAATCCGTCTAATTCACCTTCGTTATATACTCTTATTACATATGTTACTCTATCTCCAACTTTTACTCCTACAGGTTCTTTGGGATGATTATATATTGATGTTGTATCTGTTTTATTTACTAATGGGCTTACATCTACTATTGGCTCTCTAATATAATCTCCTTTTTTGCTAATATATTCATCATCATTTATTTTTACTATAAATTTTCTTAATGATAAGTCAAAGATTTGAACATATAGTTTCTCAAAGTCGTCATCATCTTGCTCACCTTCATAGTGATAGTCTTTATCTGTTAAATCATCTTTGTTGTTTTCATTTCCTTTATAATCTTCCATGTTGTCTTTGTTTACATCTGGATGATTTTCTGGCTCAGAATCTCTATCTACTGCTACTTCATCATCTTCTGTGTCATATGCCCCACTTATCCATGCTACATTTGTTAATATATTTGTTTCTCCCATTTGTGGTTTTAATACAACTTTACATTTTATTTCTAGTGTTTCATAATCTAGTTTTGTTTCAAATGGTTGTAAATCTTTTGCTGGATTTTCAGGAGTATTTACTATGTCAAATATTACTTTATTTTCTGTTGGATCATATGTCACATTGTATGTATTCTTATTATTTCCTTCTGGATCTTTTGAAGATACTGTGGTACTTGGAGAATATATTAGACCTGTTGGTAATTGATCTATTATTTGACTTGCATATCCTGATTTTTCTCCTTCATTATATATAGTTATCTCATATGTTACAATATCTCCTTCTGCTACTAATACTGGATCCTTTTTGTGTTTATATGTTGCTGTAGTTGTTGCAGCATCTGCTCTTGGGTTTAATCTACTTGTATCTATATTTGGTATTCTTGTTGGTATACTTAAACTCTCTAATGTATTATTGTTTATTTTTGTTATGTATTTTCTTAATGCCAAGTCAAATATTTTTTCTACTTTGTGTGTATTAGTTATTGTAAAATTATTATTTGAGTTTTCTGTAACACTTGATGTATATCCAGGTACTCGTGTTTTTTCAACTACTGTATATTCTATTTCTACACCATCTTTTTTTAATGGTAATCCTGTGAATGTATGTGTCCAATCATCTCCAGTTAATGTCGCTGTCTGTATTTCATCTCCATTTGCTAATAATGCTATTTCTACTGAATCTGGTCTAAGTTCATCTTTGTCATTTTCGTCTACCCATGCTTTATTTACAGTTACTGATGTTTCTCCTGGTGTATATTTGTTTGTTATTATAAACCCTACAGTTGCATCTCCTGTAATTACTTTTTCATATTCTTCTGGCACTTCTGTTTCATCAATTGTATAGTTTATTTTGGTTCCATTTTCCATTACAGGTAATCCAGTAAAAGTATGTGTCCATTTTCCTTCAGATAGTGTTATTGTTTCCTTAGGTTTTTCATTTGCATATAATGTTGCTGTTATTTCTGGTGGTCTTATTCCATCTTGATTATTATTATCTTCCCATACTTTTGTTACTGTAATTGAAGTTTCATCTGTCTCATGTGTATTTGTTATTGTAAATCCATCTGTTACTGTTCCACCAATTGCTACTTTATATCCTGATAAAACATCATTTTCCTTTATTGTATATTTTATTTCTTCTCCACTTTCATATTTAGGTAAATCCGCAAATGTTCCTTTCCATTCATTTTCTGCATTTAATGTTATTGTTTTTCCTTCTACAGCCATATCATTTGCATATAATGTTACTGTTATTTCTGGTGGTCTTATTCCATCTTGATTTTCATTATCTACCCATACTTTCTCTACCGGAATACTTATAGTTTCAGGTTTATGCGTATTTGTTACTGTAAATCCTTCTTCAATTGTACCAGTTATTTCTACTGTATATCCTTCTTGTGGATTGTCCTCTTTTACTGTATAAACTATTTCTTTTCCATCTTGATATTTGGGTAAATCCGCAAATGTTCCTTTCCATTGATTTTCTGTATTTAAAGTTATTGTTTTTCCTTCTACAGCTACATCATTTGCATATAATGTTACTGTTACTGAAGTTGGTCTTATCCCATCTTGATCTCCATTATCTGACCATGTTTTTGTTACTGGTATTTCTATTGTATCTGGTACATGTGTATTTGTTACTGTAAATCCTTCTTCTACTGAACCGCTTACTGATGGTGTATATCCTATTGGTGGTTCATCTTCTTTTACTGTATATTTTATTTTATTTCCATTTTTATATTTTGGTAAGTCTGTAAATGTTCCTTTCCAACCATTTGAGCTATTTAAAGTTATTGTTTTTCCACTTACTGCAACTCCATCTGCATATAATGCTACAATTACTGAAGTTGGTCTTATTCCATCTTGATTTTCACTATCTACCCATGCTTTTTCTACCGGAATATCTACATTTTCTGAAGTATGTGTATTTGTTACTATAAATCCTTCTTCTGCTGAACCGCTTACTGATGGTGTATATCCTATTGGTGGTTCATCTTCTTTTACTGTATATTTTATTTTATTTCCATTTTTATATTTTGGTAAGTCTGTAAATGTTCCTTTCCAACCATTTGAGCTATTTAAAGTTATTGTTTTTCCACTTACTGCAACTCCATCTGCATATAATGCTACAATTACTGAAGTTGGTCTTATTCCATCTTGATTTTCACTATCTGACCACACTTTTGTTACTGGAATTTCTATTGTTTCTGGAGCATGTGTATTAGTTATTATAAATCCATCTGCCATAGAGCCATCTATTGTTGGTATATATCCTGATAGTTCAGTATCTTCTTTTACTGTATATTTTATTTCATTTCCGTTTTTATATTTAGGTAAATCTGTAAATGTTCCTCTCCATCCATTTGATGCATTTAATGTTAATATTTTTCCTTCAACAACTATATCATCTGCATATAATTTTACTGTTATTGAATTTGGTCTTATTCCATCTTGATTATTATTATCTACCCATTCTTTTGTTACTGGTATATCTATTGTCTCTGGTATATGCGTATTTGTTACTGTAAATCCTTCTTCTATTGTGCCATCTACAGAAACTTCATATTCTGAAGGCACAATCTCTTCTTTAACTGTATACTTTATTATTTCTCCATCTTTATATTTTGGTAAATTTGTAAACGTTCCTCTCCAACTGTTTGAAGAAGTTAATGTTAACGATTTTCCACCTACTGCTTCATTATCTGCATATAATGTCACTATTACTGAAGCTGGTCTTATTCTATCTTGATTATTGTTATCTTCCCATATTTTTTCTACTGGTATATTTATGGTTTCAGGTGTATGTGTATTTGTTACTGTAAATCCACTTGATATTGAACCATTTACTGTTGGCGTATATCCTGTTGGTGGATTGTTTTCTCTAACTGTATAAACAATTTCTCTTCCATCCTTATTTTTAGGTAAATCTGTAAATGTTCCTTTCCATCCATTTGAACTATTTAGAGTTAATGTTTTTCCACTTACTGCAACATTATCTGCATAAAGAGCTACTGTTACTGAAAGTGGTCTTATTCCATCTTGGTTATTATTATCTGCCCATATTTTTGTTACTGGAATTTCTATTGTTTCTGGAGTATGTGTATTTGTTACTGTAAATCCATTTGTTATTGAACCACTTACTGTTGGCGTATATCCTGTTGGCGGATTATTCTCCTTTACTGTGTATGTTATTTCTATTCCATTTTTGTATTTTGGTAAATCTGTAAATGTTCCTTTCCAGCTATTTGATGAATTTAATGTTAGTGTTTTTCCATTTACTGCTACATTATTTGCATATAATGTTACCGTTACTGAAGTTGACCTTAAACCATCTTGATTATTACTATCTGACCATGATTTTGTTACAGGTATATTTATTGTTTCAGGTGTTCCAGTTAATTCCACTGTTTCAGTTTCAGGAGCTTCTGATATTTCTACAATTGGTTGTTCTGCTTCACCTGTTCCACTTAATTTTATTTGATTTGATGATTCTGTACCTTTTAGCCATAAAGTTTTCTTTGTTACATTACTTGTTATTTCTATTTTTATATTTACGGTAGTAGCTAAATTCCTAGCAACTTTTACATAAAATCCTCCGCTTCTACCTACTAAATCTTTTAATGTTACACTTCCTAAAGAATTGCCATTTTTATCTACAAAACTATAATTTGATGAATGAATTGTTGTTCCGCTTTGATTTGTAACTGTCATAGAAATACTATAATCAGATGTGCTATTTTTATCTATTACAATTGGTCCTACTATATTATAATCATAATCTGAGCTTATTTCTGCATTTACCACATATTTTCCATTTTGTTCAGTTAATCCACTTGTATCTACACTTGCAGGTTTTGTGTTTAGATTATAATTGTTTGATGCAGTATATTTTCCAGCTTGTTCTTCTGCCTGTGTAACTAAATAATCATAAAGTAATTGTGCTTCATAGCTTCTATCTTGACCTGATACGCCAATATCTGATATTGCTCTAAAACTTGAGCCTCCATCTGTAGTTAAATATAACCAAGATGATGAACTCCCTTTTCTATTATATGAGCCATTGTTACCTACTCTATAGTTTGTAAAATACCAAACTGCTGCTTTCTGTACTGCTATAATGTCTTTGAATCATATAGACCTAGATTATTTAAATATGTTTCAGCATCTTCCTCTTCTAGATATGCATTATCAAATAACCACAATAATTGTCTATATGCATTTCCTGATGGATTTAATAATTGTTTTAATAATTCATCTCCATCATTTCCATTGTCTGTTAAATAATTTAATATTTTTTCTCTATCATTTTGCAAGTCATATGATAAATTATAATTTACATCAGTTGTTCTTCCATCATTATTCCATGTATCTGAGTAATCTGCCCTAATACAATATAAATTTTTCTTGTTTGCAGTATTTCGTAAATCCCAAATATTAATTCCCTGTTGTAATGGATTTCCTATTCCATAGCCAACATTACTCGTATCTGCAGTTTCTAAGTGTACTGTTAGTGTGGCATTAGCATAACTTATAGCATTAAATATTATATATGCTAAAACCAGAAATATAACAGATATTATAGCAATTCTTTTTTTCATAAGAACCTCTTTTCTTTCATCTTCCGAAAATTTTAAGTTTATTATTTTATCATCTAGTTTTCCTATTATATTTATAACATAATGCAAGTTTTATTGCAAACTTTTTTGTATTTTTTTATCTCATTTTGTTGTTTTTTGAGTCCTTTGTGTATGTTGACTTTCAAGGCGTTTTTAGTCAAAAAATAAAGTGTGGAGTTAAATTTTTCCACACTTTATTTTTTATTTTCTTATCTCTGCCGAAAATTTCTTACTAACATTTTCGATAACTTTTTCCATTAAATTATTTACTTCTTCATCTGTTAATGTTTTTTTACTATCATTAAATGTTAATGAATAAGCTATAGATTTTTTATCATCTGCTACATTTGAACCTGTATAAACATCAAAAACTTCTATATCTATAAGCAAGCTTCCGCCAGCATTTTTGATTACTTTTTCTATATCTTTTGAAATAATGTTTTTGTCAACAACAAATGCAACATCTTTTTTAATATTTGGAAATTTAGAAATTTCTTTATATTTCATTTTTCCTACTCTCTTTTTGAATAATTCATCTAAATTTATTTCAAACACATATACATCATCTTTTGTTACATTTGGATGTAATTTACCAATTATTCCAACATTTGTTCCATTAACATTTATATATGCACTTTGTCCTGGATGAAATTCTTTTGGCATTTCTTGTTTTACTAATGTATATCTTCCTGCATATCCAAGATATTCTAATATTTCTTCTAATACACCTTTGATTGCATAAAAGTCTACATTTTTATTATTGTTTAATCCTAAGAAGTATTTTCCTGTCATTAATGCACATAATTTTGTGTCTTCTCCATATACTTCTCCTTTTTTATAGAATCCTTTTCCTATTTCGAATATTGATACATCTTTTTGTCCATGTGCATTATTATATTCATATATTTTATAAAGAGATGGTATCATAGTATATCTTAATGTATTTCTGTCTTCTGTAATTGGTGCTAATAAGTGTAATTCTTCGAAATCATCTGTTGTGAATTTATGAGCTTCTTTATCATTTATCAATATATATGATAAGGTTTCATTTAAACCTAGTGCAATCATTTTATTGCGTATTTCTCTTTGTGTTTTATCATAACTTCCTGCTTTCATAGGTACTGTTGGAAGTTTTCCTTGAATATTGTCTACACCATATATACGACTTACTTCTTCTATTAAGTCTTCTTTTATAGATATGTCTAATCTTCTTGTTGGTACTTTGACTGTTATAGTTTCACCTTTTACTTTGTAAGTAAATCCTAATTTTCTAAATACATTAAGGATTTCCTCATTTGGAATTTTTGCACCAAGAACATCATTTATGTTTTGGAATGTTATATCTATTTCTTTTTCTTTATTTTCTGTTTTATCATATTTTACTGTTCCAGTTACAACTTTTCCATTTGCATATTTTTCAAGTAATGCACATGCTCTTTCTATTGCCATATGTGTTCTTGCTGGGTCTAATCCTTTTTCAAATCTGTTACTTGCTTCACTTCTTAATATTTTATTTGATGTCAATCTTATTTTTACAGAATCGAAAATCGCTGATTCTATTATTACATTTTTTGTATCTGGTTCAACTTCTGTTTCAAGTCCTCCCATTACACCTGCTAATCCGACACCATGTGTACTATCTGCTATTACTATATCTGTATCACTTAATGTTCTTTCTATATTATCAAGTGTTGTTAATTTTTCTCCCTCTTCTGCCATTCTTACAATTAAAGTATTTCCTAGTCTATCAGCATCATAGAAATGTAATGGTTGACCTAATTCTAGCATTACATAATTACTGATATCTACAACATTATTTATTGGTCTTATTCCAGAAGCTATTAGTCTATTTTTTATAAATGTTGGACTTTCTTTGATTTCTACATTTTCTACTTTTTTTACAAGTAATAATTTACAATTTTCTGTTTTTACTTCTGTTTTAAAGCTTTTATTTAAGTCCTCACCTTGTTCTTTGTGTTTTAGGTCTACTTCTTTTACAGGTTTATCATATATTGCACCTATTTCATATGCCATTCCTAAGATACTTAATAAATCTCCTCTATTTGCAGTTAAATCAAAATCTATTACTCCATCATCTAATCCAAGATATTGTATAGGGTCTCCTCCAATAACTGCATCTTCGCCTAATTCTGCTATTCCTTCTTTATCTTCTGGTTTTAAGAATTTATTTTCCATACCTAATTCTGCTATTGAGCACATCATTCCATTTGATTCTTGACCTCTAATCATTCCTCTTTTTATTGTTTTTTCTGGAAGTTCTGCACCATCTAGTGCTACAATTACTTTTATTCCTTTTCTTGCATTTGGTGCACCACATACTATATCTAGAATTTCAGTTCCTATATCCACTTTGCATAGATGTAAGTGATCTGAATCTGGATGGTCTTTGCATTCTATGATTTTTCCTATTACTAGTTTTGTTGCATTGATTAATTTACCAGCACTATCATATTCATTACCTATTCTTGTCATATCTTCTGCAAGTTGGTGTACATCTACATCTATATCTACATAGTCTTTTACAAAATTTGTACTTAGTTTCATTATTCCTCATCCTTTCTGTCAAATTGATTTAAAAATCTAACATCATTTGCATATAAATATCTCATATCAGGTATTCCATATTTAAACATTGCTAGTCTTTCAAGTCCTGTTCCAAATGCAAATCCTCCATATTCATTTGGGTCATACCCATTCATTTTCAATACATTTGGATGTACTATTCCTGAACCTAATACTTCTATCCAGCCTGTGTGTTTACATAGATTACATCCTTTTCCACCACATTTGAAACAACTAACATCTACTTCATATGATGGTTCTGTGAATGGGAAATAACTTGGTCTAAAACGTAATTCGCAGTTTTTTCCTATTAGCTTTTTTACAAATACTTCTAATGTTCCTTTTAAATCAGCTAATGATACATTTCTTTCTTTTTTATCTATTACTAATCCTTCTACTTGACCAAATTGATGTGAATGTGTTGCATCATCTTCTCTACGATATGTTTTTCCTGCACATATCATTCTGATTGGTGTTTTTTCTTTGTTTGCAAGCATTGCTCTTGCTTGAACTGCTGATGTTTGAGTTCTTAATAAATATTCATTTGTTATGTAAAAACTGTCTTGCATATCTCTTGCTGGATGTCCTTTTGGAAGATTTAATCTTTCAAAACAAAATTCGTCTGTTTCTAATTCTGGTCCTGGTATAACATCATATCCCATAGACACAAATAAATCTTCTATTTCTTCTATTACTCTGTTTACAGGGTGTTTGCTTCCTCTTTTTATTTTTGTTCCTGGAAGTGTGATGTCTATTGTCTCTTTTTCAAGTTTTTCTTGCAATTCTGCTTCTTTTAGTTTTTCTTCTTTTTCTTTTAAAGAGTTTTCTATTTCTTCTCTTACTTCATTTACAAGGCTTCCAATAACAGGTCTTTCTTCTGGTGCTAATGCTCCCATTCCTCTTAATACACTTGTTAATTCTCCTTTTTTTCCTAAGTATTTTACTTTTATTTCGTTTAAAGTTTTCAATGCATTTTCTAGCTCTGCACCTTTTAAGTTCTCTTGTATATTTGATATTTCTTCTAGTGCGTTTTGTTTGATTTTTGAAATTTTTTCTTTCATGCGATTTTCTCCTTTCATAAATTTTGTCACGGGGACGTACCTTGGTGGCAAATTTGACATTTGGTGCCGGTTCTTTTTTGCTCAAAAAAATTCGCCCTATTCATATAGGACGAATTTAAACGTGTTACCACCTAATTTTATTAATAGCTAACATTTATATTAGCATTATTAACCTCATTGTAGTTTTAACGGTTCAACCGCTTACCTCTACTATTTTCAAGGTAAGTCCTCCAAAGTGAATTTTCAATATATTTTGTATAAATGACTCTCAGCTATGTCATTTTCTCTGTGATACTTTATAAATATATCTACTTTGCTTTTTCATAGGATTTTATATTATAGTCCATATTGTAACATACTTTTGTGAGTTTGTAAAGAGTTTTTTAGTTTCCAATAGGAGCAAAATCATCTGTTACAATGTTCTTACCTGTTTTAAAATTTGTGATTTCCATATTAAGATAATTTTTATATTCTTCATATTTATCTTCGTTTATTTGAGGATTACCTTTTATTCCAACTAAAATTAAGTTTTGACTTTCTGTATAATCTCTATCTTGTACTTGAAATATTTTTACATCATCAAAAACAGCCTTATATGTTGCATATTCATATTTAATAAAATCCGCATCTTCACCTTCTAATGAAGATATTATATTTGTTAATACTATTCCATTGTCATTTAACATATTTTTGGCATGAATAAGTGCTTCATATGTTGTTAATTCAAATGGAGCATTAAGTCCTTTAAAAGCATCTATTAGTATTGTGTCATATTTATTTTCACTATAGTTCAAATAGCTTCTACCATCTTGTGTATAAATTTTTAATCTTTCATCTTTAGTATTTAACCCAAATTGTTCTTCTGCAATTTGGGTCATTTTTTCATCTATTTCTACTACATCAATTGTTTTATCTTGATATTTTTGTAAATAATGTATTGGATATGTATAAGCTGCTCCACCTATCATTAATGTACTTTTTGCATCTTTATTAAGATATTCAAATAAGTCATAATATCTTAAATACATTGCTCCCATTTCTCCAGTTTCAGTATCTATATAAGATTCCAACCCTGTGTCGACTTGTAATGTTTTATATGTTGTTTTAGAGGTATTTATTTGTTTTACCCATATTCTACTATATTGTGAGTCTGTATCTACTAAAATTTCTGGGTTTGCTAATTTGAATACCCATTTGCCTATAAACATCAAAATTATCATTACAACAACTAAAGATATTGTTGATAAAATATATTTTTTGTTTATATCATCTCTTGCTAGAATTGACATTACAACTAATAATATTGTTATTCCTATATTTATATTTGTTACACCAATATTAGGAATTAATACAAATCCCATCAAAAATGTACCTGTTATACTTCCTATTGTTGAAAGTGATGATATTCTACCAGATAGTGAGCCTATTTCTGTTTCTTGCATACTTTTCATTTTCACAGCAAATGGTGAAATCATTGCTAAAATAAAACTTGGAATTGAAAATACTATTATTGCACATAATATTGCTGCAACTATTAAATTACTTACTATTCCCGCAAATTCTTTCACAACTATAGTTTCTAATAATGGAATAATACTTGTGAATAGTGCTGAACCTAATAATAATCTAGATAGGACATTTCCACTAGCTTCTTTATCTGCTTTTTTTCCTCCAAGCCAATATCCCAAGCTCATACTTACTAAAATTATTCCAATTATGCTTGTCCATACTACATTTGAACTTCCTACATAAGGAGAAAGGACTCTCGCTGCTATTAGTTCAAGTCCCATTCCTATTGCACCACTTAAAAATACTATTATTTCTAATTTATATTTCTTCATCTTTTTCCCTTTCCTTTATTTGAATATGTACATCATCTAATTGTTGTTTTGAAACAACTGATGGTGCTCTCATTAATAAGTCTCTTGCTTTTTTATTTTTAGGGAATGCAATTACTTCTCTAATATTTGTTGAGTCTGCTATTAGCATTACCATTCTATCAATTCCTGGTGCTGCTCCTGCATGTGGTGGTGTTCCATATTGAAATGCATTATATAATGCTCCAAATCTATTTTTTACATCTTCCTCTGTATAACCTGCTATTTCAAATGCTTTTACCATTATTTCTGGATCATGATTTCTTACTGCTCCAGATGCCATTTCATATCCATTACATACTAAATCATATTGATATGCAAGTATATCTAATGGGTCTTTTGTGTTTAATGCTTCTAACCCACCTTGTGGCATTGAAAATGGGTTATGGCAAAAGTCTATAGTTCCTTCATCTGATAGTTCATACATTGGAAAGTCTATTATAAAGCAGAATTTATATACATCTTTTTCGATTAAATCTAGACGTTTTCCTAATTCTATACGTACTAGTCCCGAAATTTTTTGTGCATTGTGTAATTCATCAGCAATAAAGAATATGCTATCTCCTGCTTTTGCTCCAAATTCGTTTTCTAATTTTGATTTTGCTTCATCTGTTATGAATTTAGCAATTCCTCCTTGAACATTTCCATCTTGTTCAAATTTTGTCCATGCTAAACCTTTTGCTTCACATTCTTCTACTGCAAACTCTGTCATTTTATCAAAGAATTTTCTTCCTTGTTCTGCACCATTTGGTACTATGATTGCTTTAATTGTTTTTCCTTTGAATGCATTAAATTCTGTATTTTCAAATACTTTTGTTACATCTTGAATGATTAATGGATTACGCAAGTCTGGTTTATCAATTCCGTATTTTTCCATTGCTTCTTTATAAGGAATTCTTAGTATTTGTCCATCTTCTATTTTCCAATTTGTAAATTTCTTGAATGTGTATGGCACTACTTCTTCGATTACTTTGAATACATCTTCTTGAGTTGCAAAACTCATTTCAAAGTCTAATTGGTAAAATTCTCCTGGAGCTCTATCAGCACGTGGGTCTTCATCTCTAAAGCATGGAGCTATTTGATAATATTTATCAAATCCACTTACCATTAACAATTGTTTAAATTGTTGTGGTGCTTGTGGTAATGCATAAAATTCACCTGGATGTAATCTACTTGGTACTAAAAAGTCTCTTGCTCCTTCTGGTGATGAATTTGCAAGTATTGGTGTTTGAATTTCACTAAATCCTAATTCATCCATTCTATCTCTAATAGTTTTTAGTATTTTTGAACGTAATAATATTGTGTCATGTAATTTTTGATTACGTAAGTCTAAAAATCTATATTCTAATCTTAAATCTTCTCTTACTTCTTGGTCTGTATTTATTTCAAATGGTAATACATTTTTACATTTTCCTAATACTTCTATTTTATTAGCAATAACTTCTATTTCTCCCGTCTCCATCTTAGGATTTTTGTTGCTTCTTTCCACAACTTTTCCATATATGTGCACACAGCTTTCTGTTGTAAATTCTTTAGCTTGTTCTTGTAGTTTTTCATCATTTATTACTATTTGTGTTATTCCGAATTCGTCTCTTAAATCTATGAATATCATTCCGCCTAAATTACGAATTTTTTGTATCCAACCAGATAGTTCTACTTCTTCTCCTATGTTTGATATTCTTAGTTCTCCCAAATTGTGTGTTCTATACATTGTTTTTCCTCCCTTTGAATTCGTTACTTTCGTTTCTATATTTTACTACAAATGCAAAAAAATAGCAAGATTAACTTGCTATTTTATCTTTTTTCATCACTCACATATTAAAACTATCCTATACATCCCAATCTTTTTGTTCATGATTATCAGTAAAAGCAAATATTCCTTGTAATAACTCTCTATTATGGCTTACTCCTCTTACGAAATATCCTCCTGAAAGTAATTCTCCAGTACAATCAGAAAACCACCCTTTTGTATCAACAATTCCTCCACTAATTTCATATATTGAATCCCCATAATTAGATTGCCACAAACCATAACTATATGATATTTCTGTTTCTGAGCCCGTTGGATAAACTGTTATATACTTTGTACTCTTATTGTTTTCTACTTTCATACCTTATGCTTAATTTTATATAAAACTATTGATTTAACTAATCTTTATTGATATAATTAATTTAACATTTATCATTAAGGTTATACCTTAATGAAAAAGAAAGGAAGCAACAAATGAAAAAAAGTAAAAACTCAGGAATAAGTTTAATATCATTAACAATAACTGTTATAGTTTTAATTATTATATCATCTATGTTAATTTATAATGCAAAAAATGGTATTAAAATGAGAAATTTAAATATGATGGAAAATGACATAGAAATACTTGATGATAAAATTAATTCGTATTATGTAAGATATGGAGCTTTACCAATAGAAATAAGATATATAGGTGATATTAATTTTACAATGCAACCAAATGATAGTGGAGAGTATTATGTAATAGATTTAAAAGCAATAGAAGGTGTTACATTAAATTATGGACTTGATTTTAATTCTATAACTAATGAAAATGATACTTTGACTAAAGATGATGTTTATATAATAGATGCACAAAGCCATCACATATATTATGCAAGAGGCATTCAACAAGATGGAGTTTGGTATTATACTACAACAGTAGATTCAGAAGTTGAATTACAAGCAAAAAATCAGAGTTTATAAACTCTGATTTTTTAAAATATTCTCATTATATCATTATAAGTAACAAGTAAAAATATTGCCATTAATAATGAAAATCCTATTAATTGTATTTTTGCTTCCGTTTCTATTTTCATAGGTTTTCTTCTTATTACTTCTATTATTAAAATTACTAATTTTCCACCATCTAAAGCAGGTATTGGAAGTAAATTGGTTACGCCTAATGAAACAGAGATTACTGACAATAAATATATATAATTTAGTATTCCATTTGTATTTACAACAATTTCTGATATTCCAACAATTCCAACCATTTGGTCTGTTGCTAAACCACCTGTGAATAACATTTTTATACTCTCAAACATTGTTAATATAAATGTTCCTGTTGCTTGACCCGCATAATAAATTCTATTTAATATTGTATCCATTGTAGGGTTTGCAAATTCTATTCCAGCTGTTGCCATCAAGATAAAATATACTAATATTCCAAATATTATATTGACTGTTGCTCCTGCAAGAACTATTGCAATTCTTTTCCATACATTTGCTTTGGCAAATGAAGCTTCATCATCTGATTCTTCATCTTCTCCTTCCATAGCACAAAATCCACCAAGAGGAATCATTCTAATTGTGTATGTTGTTTCTTTTCCTTGTTTTTGCCAGATTTTTTTTCCAAATCCTATTGCAAATTCATTTACTTTTACTTTGCAAAGTTTTGCGACAAGAAAATGGCCTCCCTCATGTATGAAAATCAAAAATCCTAATAAAAATATTATTTTTATTGCATTTACTATAAAATTGACCAACTAATTTTCCTCCTCTGACATAGTAAGCAATTATATTATATTAAAAAATACATATGCAAATGGTGCTAAAAATATTAAACTATCTATTCTATCTAACATTCCACCATGTCCTGGTATCAAGTTACTATAATCTTTTACATTAACAAATCTTTTTATACTAGATGCTGCAAAATCTCCAATTTGGCTTATTATGCTTAAAAGTATTGTTGCCAAAAATACATAAATATATCGATATCCCATATCATATATTGAGTTAATAGCAATCGTGTAGATTATAGCTAAAACTACTGCTCCTATTATTCCTGCTATACATCCTTCTAATGATTTCTTTGGACTTATTGAGCTAAATTTATGTTTTCCAAATTTTTTTCCAATAAAATAAGCAAATGTATCTGTTCCCCATGCTGCTATTATTGCATACCATATTAGTATTCTTCCATTATCCATACCCCTTATTAATGCTACAAAAAGTGTAAATCCGACTACATAAGCCATTCCAAAAAGAGTATAAGCTATATCTTTAAAATTTGTTTTCATGTTTGTTATTATTACTTGAGCAAATAAAATTAACATTATTGTTGGTAGTAGTATTAATTTTATTAAGTTCAATTTTGCTTCCGAAACATTTTCTGGCACAATATGTATTAATGCAATAATAATACAAGATAAATATCCTACCCATCTTACAGGCTTAGCATCTTTGGATACTGCATTAAAGTATTCTTGCATTGATAATAATGCAATTGCTGACAAAAATATATCTACTACATATTTATTTCCAAATATCAACATTATTACTACTAAAGGAAAACCTAATAATGCTGAAAGTATTCTTTTAAAATCCATTTTTTCTCCTTTTTTCCACTTTTTTCTACTGTTTATTTTATTTAGTTTGCTCCAAATTTTCTTGTTCTTTTTTGGTATTCTATTATTGCATTATCTAAATCTTGTTCATTAAAATCTGGCCAATTTTTGTCTATAATTAAAAGTTCTGAATATGTTGATTGCCATGGCAAGAAATTACTTAGTCTTTTTTCTCCACTTGTTCTTATTACCAAATCAGGATCAGGTTGACCCACAGTATATAGTTCATTTGATATAAGTTCTTCATTTATATCATCAACATTTATTTCTCCTTCTTTTACTTTTGTTGCAATTTTTTTAACTGCTCTTGTGATTTCGTCTCTTCCACCATAATTTAATGCTATATTGAATACTACACCTGTATTATTTTTTGTTCTTTCCATACAGTTTATAATACTTTTTTGCATTTTTGGTGAAAGTGCTGTTATATCACCAAGAATTTTAACCTTAATATTCTCTGAATCAGCTCTTTTGCTATAGTCATCAAGATAATTTTGTAGTAATAACATTAATGCACTAACTTCTTCTTCTGCTCTTTTCCAATTTTCTGTTGAAAATGCATATACTGTAATATGCTCTAGTCCTATTTTATTTGCATATCTTACAATTTTTTCTAATGTTTTTGCCCCTTCTTTATGTCCAAAACTTGCTGGTTTTCCTTGTGCTCTAGCCCATCTTCTATTTCCATCCATTATTATAGCGATATGTTTTGGCATATTTTCTTTATCAAATTCCATTTTTTATTCCTTCCTAAAGCAAATCTTCCGCTTATTTCTACTTTTTTCCATTTTTATATACTCATTACTTCATTTTCTTTGTCTGATAGTATTTTGTCTACTTGTTCAATGTTTTTGTCTGTTATTTTTTGAATTTCAGCTTCTGCGGATTTTAATTCATCTTCTGTAATTTCACTATTTTTTTGTTTTGCTTTTGCTTCATCTATTCCATCTCTTCTTATTGCTCTTATTGCAACTTTGGCTTCTTCAGCTATTTTCTTAATTTCTTTAACTAATTCTTTTCTTCTCTCTTCATTTAATTCAGGGAAAGCTAGTCTTATGACTTTTCCATCATTATTTGGGTTTATTCCTATATCTGATGCAAGTATTGCTTTTTCAATTTCTTTTAATACACTCATATCCCATGGTTGGATAACTATTAACCTTGCTTCTGGAACTGATATTCCAGCCACTTGATTTATTGGTGTTGGTGTTCCGTAATAGTCTATTTTTATTTTGTTTAGTATTGCTGGATTTGCTCTTCCAGCTCTTATTTCTGCTAATTTTTCTGTATAAGCTCCTATTGATTTTTCCATTCTTTCTTTTAAATTTGTATAGTCCATAATTTTTTCTCCTTCCATTTGGGACCGGGTCTTTTTTGGCACTTTGCCAATTGGGACCGGGTCTTTTTTGTTATTTTTTTATTAAGACACTATTGTTCCGATTTTTTCACCTTTTACTGCTCTTACAATATTTTCTGGGTCAGCTATTCCAAACACTAATAATGGAATATTATTATCTCTACACATTGCTGTAGCAGTTGAATCCATAACTTTTAAATCTTTATTTAGTACATCTAAATATGATATTTCTTCAAATCTTATTGCATCTGGTTGTATTTTAGGATCTGCTGAATATACAGCATCTATTGCTTTTCCTAATAATATTATATCTGCTTTTATTTCTGTCGCTCTTAGCACCGCAGCTGTGTCTGTTGTAAAATATGGATGTCCAGTACCACAAGCAAATATTACTACTCTTCCTCTGTTTAAATGTTTTTCTGCTTTTCTTTGGATAAATGGTTCTGCAATTTCTCTCATTTCTATTGCAGTTTGTACTCTAGAATTAACCCCTCTAGTTTCTAAAGCGTCTTGTAATGCTAATGCATTCATTGATGTTGCAAGCATTCCCATATAGTCGGCAGTTGTTCTTTCCATTTCATGACCATTTCTGCCTCTCCAGAAGTTTCCGCCTCCGACAACTATTGCTACTTGAACGCCCATGTCTATTACTTCTTTGATTTTGTCACAAATCTCGCCTACAACTTTAGCATTAACTCCTACTTTTTGTTCTCCTGCTAAAGCTTCTCCACTTAGCTTTAAAAGTACTCTTTTATACTTTGCTTCTGACATTGTTTTATCAATCCTTTCTTTCTTTTTTGTTAAAAAGCTTTTTCTTCCGCTATTTTATCATACTTTTATTAAAATTTGTAGTGTTTTTTAAAATTTTGTGCTTAAATGCTAAAAATTGCAAAAGAGAACCAGCACCAAATGTCAAAATGGCAAAAAAGAACCGGTACCAATTGCAATAGCAAAAGAGAACCGGCACTGTTTGTCAAATCTCCAATATTTTTTTAGCTCTATCAACATCAGCTTGAGTTGCATCACGCACTCCTTCTAATTCATATTTTACACCTAACTTTTCCCACTTAAATTTTCCCATGCTATGATATGGCAAAATTTGAATTTTCTCTACTGTCTTTAGTGTACTTATAAATTTTTTTAATTTCAACAAATCTTTTTCATCATCTGTATAGCCAGGAACAAGAACCTGTCTAATCCACATTCTTATATTATTTTCACTTAAATATTTTGCAAACTCTAATTCCTTTTTATTAGATACTCCCACTAGTTTTTTACATTTTTCATTATCTATGTGCTTTATATCTAATAAAACCAAATCAGTAAGTTTTAACACTTCTTTTATATCTTCTGTTAAACTTACCATTCCAGATGTATCAATACATGTTGTGATTTTTTCTTCTTTTAACTTTTTAAATAATTTTATTAAAAACTTAACCTGTAACAGAGGTTCTCCACCTGTTACAGTAACTCCTCCACCTGATGGAATTATATAATTTTTATACCTTTTAATCTTTTCAAATATTTCGTCTAATGTCTTATATTCTCCACCGTTTAAATCCCATGTATCTCTGTTATGACAATATTTGCATTGTAAATGACAACCTTGTAAAAACAATACAAATCTTATTCCAGGTCCATCAACAGTTCCAAAACTTTCAACTGAGTGTACTTTTGCATAATATTTCAAATCTTTTTCCATTATATCCTCTCATGAATTGTTCTATTTATAACATCTAATTGTTGTTCTCTTGTAAGTTTTGTGAAGTGAACAGCATATCCTGAAACTCTAATTGTTAATTGAGGGTATTTCTCAGGATGTTCCATTGCATCTTCTAATAATGCTCTATCAAATACATTTACATTAATGTGATGTCCTGTTTGAGCAAAGTATCCATCTAACATATTGACTAAATTGTTTACTTTTGTTTCTTCATCTTGTCCAAGTGTTCCTGGTGTAATTGAGAATGTATAAGAAATTCCATCTTCTGAATCTTCAAATGGTAGTTTTGCAATTGAATTCATTACTGCTAATGCTCCATTTACATCTCTACCATGTAATGGGTTTGCTCCAGGTCCAAATGGTGCTCCTGCACGTCTTCCGTCTGGTGTATTTCCTGTTGCTTTTCCATATACTACATTTGATGTTATTGTTAATATTGATAATGTGTGTTTTGAATTTCTATATGTTGGGTGTTTCTTTATTTTGTTTAAAAACTTCTTAACTACATTTACTGCAATTTGATCAACTCTGTCATCATCATTTCCGAATTGTGGATAATCTCCTTCGATTTTATAATCTACTGCTAATCCAGTTTCATCTCTTATTACTTTAACTTTAGCATATTTTATAGCTGATAATGAATCTGCTACAACTGATAATCCAGCTATTCCACATGCCATCGTTCTAATTATGTCTTTATCATGTAAAGCCATTTCTATTGCTTCATAAGAATATTTGTCATGCATATAATGAATTGCATTTAATGCTTTTATATAAATTTTTGCTACATAATCCATCATTTGGTCAAATTTGTATATTACTTCATCATAATTTAAATATTCTGACGTTATTGGTTCAAATCTTGGTGTCACTTGTTTTCCTGTTTTTTCATCTCTACCACCATTTATTGCATATAATAGTGTTTTTGCTAGATTAGCTCTTGCTCCAAAGAATTGCATTTGTTTTCCTATTTTCATAGGTGATACACAACAAGCAATTCCATAGTCATCGCCTAATGTTGCTCTCATTACATCGTCATTTTCATATTGAATTGATGATGTTTTGATTGATAAATTAGCTGTGTATTTTTTGAATCCTTCTGGTAGCCTTGTTGACCATAATACTGTTAAGTTTGGTTCTGGAGCTGGTCCTAAGTTTTCTAATGTGTGTAATATTCTGAATGAATTTTTTGTAACTAATGTTCTTCCGTCTATTCCCATTCCTCCGATGCTTTCTGTTACCCAAACTGGATCTCCACTAAATAATTCGTTATATTCAGGTGTTCTTAAAAATCTTACTAATCTTAGTTTCATTACAAAATGGTCCATAATTTCTTGTGCTTGTTCTTCTGTTAATGTTCCATTTTTAAAATCTCTTTCAAAGTAAATATCTAAGAATGTTGATGTTCTACCAATACTCATTGCAGCACCATTTTGATCTTTAACTGCTCCTAAATATCCGAAATATAACCATTGAACAGCTTCTTTTGCGTTTGTTGCTGGTTTTGAAATATCAAATCCATATTTTGAAGCCATTACTTTTAATTGTTCTAATGCTTTTATTTGTTCAAATATTTCTTCTCTTTCTCTAATTACGTCTTCTGTAAAGTTATCTACATTTAATATTTCTAATTCTTCTTTTTTCTCATCTATTAATGCATCTATACCATATAAAGCAACTCTTCTGTAATCTCCTATTATTCTTCCTCTTCCGTATCCATCAGGTAATCCTGTGATTAAATGTGAACTTCTTGCTGCTCTTATATCAGGTGTATATACACTAAATACTCCATCATTATGTGTTTTTCTTACAGAATGGAATATTTCGTCTACTTCTGGGTCAACTTTTCTTCCATATGCTTCACATGATTTTTCTACTATTTTTATACCTCCAAACGGCATTATTGCTCTTTTTAGTGGAGCATCTGTTTGAAGTCCTACTATTTCTTCTAAATCTTTATCTATATATCCTGCTTCATGGCTTGATACTGTTGATATTGTTTTTGTGTCTATATCTAGCACTCCACCTTCTGAATCATGTTCTTTTTTGTATAGTTCTAATACTTCATCCCATAGTTTTTTTGTTTTTTCTGTTGTTCCAGCTAAAAAGCTTGAATCACCTTCATATGGTGTGTAGTTTTTTTGAATAAAGTTTCTTACATCTATTCTTCTTTTCCACTCACCATCTTCAAATCCTTTCCATTGTTCAAAATCCATATTTATACCTCCGTTATTATTATTAACTTTTTAATATTTTTTATCCATCTGCTATTATAAATATAATAATCCGTTTTGTCAATAAAAATCAGGCTTCTTAATAAACTTATTTACTACAATCATTGCGTTTTATGTAACTTTGTGTTATAATGTTATAGCTTATGGAAAATTCCATATGTAGAATTTGTTAGTATGCTATTAATTTCACAGACTAAATGGAGGTAGTTTCTATGCAGATTAACTATGACTTTTTCTATCGGTTGGCTGAACTTGGAGATATTAATGGTCTTGATAGGATGATTAAAAACGGCGCAAATATTCACGAAAGATGTGATCATGTTTTTATTTGTGCTATTTGTGCAAATCAAACTGAAACCGCTATTTGGCTTCTTGAACATGGTATTGATTTGCAAGAAGTTAAAGAAACTGCAATGATTTTTGCTTCAGCTTCTGGGAATATCAGTATGCTTGAATATCTTGTTAATCATGGTGTTCCAGTAAACCTCAAATCTTCCAGAAAGTATCGCGACAGACCACTTTATTCTGCAGTCATGTGTGAACAAATTGAAACTATCAAGTTTCTTTGTGAACATGGTGCTACAGTTACCAAAAGAACTTTGGAATTGGCTAATAGCAGAGAACATTATTCTGATGTTATTTTGAACATCTTGAATAACTATATTAAAAAGTAAAATGGACAAGGGAGTTGAAATAACTCCCTTGTTCATTTTTGAGCAAAAAAAACCGGCACCAAATGTCAAATTTGCCACCAAGGACCGTCCCTGTGGCAAAAACCAATTGACAAATTCTATTCTCTAATATAAAATAACCATGTTAAACAATTAACAGAAAGGACGAATTATGGATAAAATTATAAATAAAATAGCAGAAGAATTAAATGTAAAAAACACACAAGTTGAAAACGCTGTAAAATTAATAGATGAAGGAAATACAATTCCATTTATTGCACGTTATAGAAAAGAAGCAACAGGTGGGTTAAGTGATGAAATACTAAGAGATTTAGGTGAAAGATTAACATATCTTAGAAATCTAGAAACTCGTAAAGCTGAAGTTATAAAATCAATTGATGAGCAAGGAAAATTAACAGATGAATTAACAATAGCAATTGCATCTGCAGAGACACTTGCAGAAGTAGAAGATTTATACAGACCATTCAAACAAAAAAAGAAAACAAGAGCAACTGTAGCAAAAGCAAAAGGATTAGAGCCTCTTGCTGAAATAATAATTGCTCAAGAAGAAACAACACCTATAAACGAAATTGCTCAAAAATTTGTTAATATTGATATTTTATCAGATGAAGATAAAAAGAACAAAGATAAAGTTGTTGCAACTCCTGAAGATGCAATTCAAGGTGCATTAGACATTATAGCAGAAAATATTTCTGATAATGCAAAATTTAGAAAATATATTAAGAAAGTTTGTTATAGAGAAGGAACTATTGTTACAACAGCTACAAACCCAGAAGAAAAATCAAATTATGAAATGTATTACAACTTTTCTGAACTTGTTTTTAGATTACCAAGTCACAGAATTTTAGCTATTAATAGAGGAGAAAAAGAAAATTTTCTAAAAGTTTCAATAAACAAACCTGAAGATAAAATTTTATTTTATATGCAAAGGGATATTATAAAAGGTAATACTCAATTTAAAGAAATGCTTGAAAACACAATTTTAGATGCTTTTAAAAGATTAATAGAACCATCTATTGATAGAGAAATACGTTCAGATTTAACAGAAAAAGCTGAAGATAAGGCAATTAAAGTTTTTGGACAAAATGCAAAACAGTTATTACTTGGAGCTCCTATAAAAGGAAAGACAGTTATGGGATTTGACCCAGCATATAGAACTGGTTGCAAAATTGCAGTAATAGATGAAACAGGAAAAGTTTTAGATACAGCAACAGTATATCCAACAGCTCCTCAAAATGATGTCGAAGGTGCAAAAAAAACTTTACTTAATTTGATAGAAAAAGACCATATTGATTTAATTGCAATTGGAAATGGTACAGCTTCAAGAGAATCTGAAATGTTTGTTGCAGATATGCTTAAAGAAGTTAAACATGACATCTGTTATGTTATTGTTAGTGAGGCAGGAGCTTCAGTATATTCTGCATCAAAACTTGCTACTGAAGAATATCCAGATATAAATGTTTCTATTAGAGGTGCTATATCAATAGCTCGTAGGCTTCAAGATCCTTTAGCAGAACTTGTAAAAATTGACCCTAAAGCTATTGGTGTTGGGCAATACCAACATGATGTTGAACAGAAAAAACTATCAGAAAGTTTGACTGAAGTTGTAGAAGATAGTGTAAATAAAGTTGGCGTAGATGTAAATACAGCAACTCCTTCTCTGCTTTCTTATGTTTCTGGAATTAATAATACTATTGCAAAAAATATTGTAAAATATAGAGATGAACATGGCAAATTAAAAGAAAGAAAAGAACTTCTTAAAGTTCCTAAATTAGGAAAAGTAGCATATGAACAGTGTGCTGGATTTATTAGAATTCCTGATGGCACAAACCCGATAGAAAATACCGCAGTTCATCCTGAAAGTTATGAAGCAACAGAAAAGCTTTTAGATTTACTTGGATTTGAGCCTTCTGATTTAAAAAATAAAGATAAATTGAATTTACTTCGTACTCAATTAAAAGCTATAAATACTCAAGAATATGCTTCTAAACTTGGAATTGGCGAAATGACTTTAACAGATATCATAGAAGAACTTTCAAAACCTGGACGTGACCCAAGAGAAGATATGCCAAAGCCAGTTCTTCGTAGTGATATTCTTAAATTTGAAGATTTAACAGAAGGTATGATTCTAACTGGTACTGTTCGTAATGTAATAGATTTTGGAGTATTTGTTGATATTGGAGTTAAATATGATGGATTAGTCCATATTTCTGAAATGAGTAATTCGTTTATAAAAAATCCATCTGAAGTAGTTTCAGTTGGTGATGTTGTAAAAGTTAAAGTAATAAAAATTGACCAAGAGCGAAAAAAAGTTGGTCTTTCAATGAAATTATAAAGTAAAAAAGAAAGCTATTATATCCTAGCTTTCTTTTTTATAGTTTTTCCATATATTTTTTTGTAGAGTCATATGATGAATGTACATATCTATTTAATGTAATATTAACATCTGCATGTCCTAATAATTCACTTAATGATTTTATATCCATTCCTACCCTTATACATCTTGTTGCAAATGTATGTCTCAAACAATGAAAATTTCTATATTTTATTTTAGCACTTTCTATAATTTTTTTATATAAATATTGTAAGGTTCTTGGCTCAACATACTTTTCTTCATTACCTGTTAATACATAAGCTTGTTTTGAATATTCTGTACTCTTAATTTTTAATTCATTATATAGTACTGATGGAATTGGTATTTTTCTTTCTGAATTTTTGGTTTTAGGCGGAGTTATAATTACTTTTGTTTTATTTTTCTCCACATATACTCTTTGTAATGTTTGATTAACTGTTATAAATCCTTTTGAGAAATCTATATTTTCCCATTTTAATGCACAAATTTCTCCAATTCTCATTCCTGTGTAAATTGCTATTATTATACCTAAACTTCTAATATTATTTGATTTTAAACATTCTGCTTCTAATTTCTTTATTTCTTTTTCTGTAAATACTTGTAATTCATTTTTACGAGCTGTTGGCATCGCTATCAGGTCCAAATTAAAATTTGCTGAATATTTTTTCTCAGCAAATTTTAGTATAGATTTTAGAACTAATAATATATCTCTAATCGTTTTATCAGATAATTTTTTTTCTAAGTAATCTACATATTCATTAATATCACAGCTCAGGAAATAGCTTAGTCTTTTCTTTTTAAATTTAGTTTCTAAATATGTGTTTATTATATAAGTATAATTTAAATATGTAGATTCTTTTATTTTATGTTTTTTATATAATAACCACTCTTCTGTTAATTTTTTAAACTTTACTCGCCATAAGCGAAAGTTATTTTTTCTTTTGAAAATGTTCAAATATACCACCTCTTTCGTTTAATATTATACTGTTTTTGTGGTATATTTTCATTCAATCAGTTACTCTTTTTGAATAAGTTTTTCTTCTCGAGTTGCAGAACCGTTACTTTATATACTTTTCCTGTATCTCATTAATTTTATCAAAATTATTTTCAAGTATATCTAAAAATGCATCTGCTATTTGTGGATCGAATTGTGTTCCTTTACATCTTTGAATTTCATCTTTTACATACTGTATATCTAATGCGTCTCTGTAGCTTCTTTTACTTGTCATTGCATCAAATGTATCTGCAACTGCAGCAATTCTAGCTAAAAATGGTATTTCTTCACCTTGTAACCCTGATGGATATCCTCTTCCATCAAATCTTTCATGATGGTGTTTTACTATTGGAATTATATCTTTAAATATTGAAGCTGCTCCCAATATGTGTGCACCTATTGATGGGTGATTTTTTATTTCTGAATATTCATCGTCAGATAATTTATCTGTTTTTAACAATATACTATCTGGTATACCGATTTTTCCTATGTCGTGGAATAATCCACCTATTCTTAGTATTTTTATTTGTTCTTCTGATAGTCCCAATTTTTCTCCTATTAATACAGAAAATTCTGAAACTCTATCAGAATGACCTCTCGTATATGGGTCCTTTGCTTCTACAGTATATCTTAATGTTTGTATCATCTCTAAATATGCTTGTTCTAATTTTTGGTTAGATTCTGCTAGTTCTTCATTTATTCTTTTTATTTCATACATTTGCTTTATTGATTTTATTCCTGATTCAATAAGCAAAAGTAATTGATCAAATTTATCACTTTTTTCACAATATCCTTGAATATCTAATCTTTTGATTGTTTCAAGTGGTGGAGCTAAGTCTTTATGACCTGTTAATAATAAAATATATAATTCTTTATTAAATTTTCTTATTTCTTCTACAACTTCATCTCCATGTAAAGGTGTCATCATGAAGTCTAATAACATTAAGTCAAAATGTTCTCTTTTAACTGTTTCGATGGCTTCAACAGGATCTGTTATTCCAACAAATTCATAATCAGTTCTTTTAAGAAAAACTGATAAAGATTCAATAATTCCTTCTTCATCATCTACTGCTATTATTCTATATTTTTCTTGTCCTTGTTCATGTAATTGATTTTGAAGCGCTTTTCTCATTTTATCACCCCTATATTGTACTAACGATATTATAGTTATAAATTAAAGAAAAATCAAGCTTTTTATTTAATTTATAATTATATTCGTTTGCATAGGATTTTATCACTCATTTTGCAGTAGATAGTCTATTTTGTTAAAGTAAGTCTAGAATTTTTATTAATTCTTTATTGGTATTATTATATTAAATGTCGTTCCGGTTCCCTCTTTTGTTTCATAAGTTATATCTCCACCGAAATATGCTCTAATATTTGAATATGACATATATAATCCTAGTCCTGTTCCATTTTTACCTTTTGTAGTTACCATTTCCTTGAACAACTTATCTTGTACTTCTTTTGGTAAACCTCCTGCATAATCTCTTACAGAAAATATAACATCATTTCCTTTTTTATTAACCTCTAGTTCAATATTTTGATTTTTCTTTCCATTGTATGCTTGTATTGAATTTGAAATCATATTATTTACAACTTGTACTAAATTATTTACATCACCATTTAAGATTAGATTTTCATCGGTTTTCATAAGTACATTAAGATATATATAAGCATTTTTTAATTCATGTTTCATTAATATATTAACTCTTTTTACGAGTTCACTAACTGTAAAAGTTATATCTTCCTGATTTGATAATGCTACTGCTTGTCCTTTTACTGTTGTTATAATATCTGACATATATTCTATATGTGTTCTAATTTTAGGTATCCATGTTTCCATTTCCTTTGCGATATCATGATGGTCTTGTTTCGTTACAAGTGGATCATCTATTGACTCATCATATTCTTTTATTAAGTCTTCCAATCCTTCTGTTGCACCAGATATAGACATTATTGGTGTTTTTAAGTTATGTGCTATTCCCCCAATTAATTGTCCTAATGATGCTAAACGTTCTCTTTCCATTAGTATTTCTTGGTTGTTCTTTATTTTTTCCATATCTTCCATATGTTGAGTAATATCTTTTAATAATACTAGTATTCCTAAAGATAAATCTTCAGAGCTTATTGGTGTGATTTCTATTCTAAAGTATTTTTTTATATTTTCAAAATTTTGTTCAAATGATACAACTTTATTATTTTTTTGTGCATCTTCAATTGCATTTTTTATTTTATTTATATTTTCTTTTATTATTTTTCTTTCTTGTAAGAATTCTATTAAATTTTTTCCTCTAAGTTTTTGAGCTGGAAATTTGAATGTATCTATAAAAGTTTTATTAAAATCTGTTATATTATTGTTTTCATCTATTACTATATAACTATCTGATATTCTATCAACTATTTTTTGTAGTGCTATTGGTGCTACTCCTAAAAACTGAAATTTGAATATTGATATTGCACATAGCACTATTGTTACTGTAAATGTAATTGGCGTTATATATATTGACATTGGTATTATTTTAAATGTTCCTAATATATTTATTACTACAGGTACAGATATTCCCAAAACAATCAGTATTGATTGTTTTGAGAAAAATCCTGAATTTTTTATTGAGAATTTTAGTAAGTATATAATACCAATAAATAACAATGTGTATGAATATATATTATGTATGTTTGCTATAGGTCCATAAACATTTTCTTGGAAATTTACAGAATAATGTGCATAAAATAAATGATGATAATCATTTGTCCATAGCGAAACTAGTGATATTATAGGTATTATAAATAATAGCAGATATTTCTTCTTAAATTCTATCTTTGTATTTGCAAATATTAGTCCTGTAAAAAATACACTCACAGGTAAAAAACATCCTCCAATGTATGAAAAATATTCAAATTTCATCGGATCTATATTTAGTTTTTCAGCAAAAAGCAATTGTGCTAATACAGATGCTGTTAATATTATTACTAATCCAATGTTAATTTCAAATACTCTTTTTATTTGATTCTTACTTTTACTTTTTGCAATAAATATAAATAATATTACTGATATTAAAATAGATATAGTTAGCATTGGTATATATATATTCATTTGTGTGTTAGTCCTCCTTTAGTTTTATATTTAGATATCCTATTCCTATCAAATAATCTAGATATTTTCTGATATAATTTATATCAATTTCTGGCCATTCAAAATCCAGTTTTTTAAGGAAGTCTTTTGTAAAGTTTTCGGTAATTTTTATATTAGATTCATATATAAGTTTTCTATTTGAGTCAAAGTCTCGTATTATTCCTTGCAGTATGTTAGATTTTTCTTTATCTTTCAATAATTCATCTACTATTTTTAAGAATTCATCTGACGAAACTATCTTTACATTAGCTCCCAACTTTTGTAATATATCATAAAATTCTGTTAATTTCAAATGTTTATAATTTAAAATATGGAATATAGAAAATTTTTTATCATAATGATTTGCAAGTTTTATAATTGCATCACCACTATAATCTATTGGTGTAAATTCCACATAACCTTTAGTCATATAATCAGGTATACATCCAATTTGCAGAAATGTTTTTATTCTGCCAACGAAGGCATTTTCAAGATGGTTTTGTTGGAACTTTCCTTCTGAATATCTACTAGTTAAATTTCCCATTCTCAATATATATGCATTTAATCCTTCTGAAATACCTTTTAATACTTCTTTCTCTGCCAAGAACTTACTTCTCACATATAAATTTTCTAAGTTTTGTCCTACATAGAAATTGTTCTCTCCATAATATATGTCTTCTTTTATATTATTTTCAATATATGCTCCTTCAGCAAAGTTATTTCCAGAAACACTAATTGTAGAAATATGCATTAATCTTATATCAAATTTCTTACAAAATTCTACTATTCTTTTTGTTCCCTTTACATTTATTTCTTCAAATTCTTTATAATTTCCAAAATGTTTTACTAATGCTGCAGAATGTATCAATGTAGTTATACTTTTTCCTAGCTCATTATATTCTTTTTCTGTTAGTCCTAAGTTTTCTTGAGTTATATCTCCTTCAATACATCTTATTCTATTTCCAACATATTTATCGTATTTATCTTTAAAATAAAAATGTAATACATTTCTCAATCTATCAATTGATGATATATGATTTTTATTTCTTATCAAACAATATATTGTTCCTTTTTCTTGTTTTAAATAACTATCTAAAACATGAACGCCAAGGAATCCTGTAACTCCTGTTAGAAGCACATCTCCTATTGGAGTAAATTGTATGTTTTTTCCTGCTAAATTTTCTACAATATTTTTGTTAATAATATTATCATATTTATGAATATCATCTACTATATTTTTTTGTTGTGCTTCTATATCATTTTCAACAAAATCTGCCATTTGTTTAACAGTAGGATATTTAAATATATCTCCATATGTAATATTTATGTTATTTCTTAGAGCTTCTATTTGCAACCTCATTGCACTAATAGAATCTCCTCCTCTTTCAAAGAAGTTATCATCTGTACTTATTTCTTCTAAATCTAATACTGACTTAAACATCTCAACTATTTTTTCTTCTGTAGGGCTTGTTGGTTTTATAATTGTTTTTTCATTTTTTACACTTTGTTTTATTTCTGGCAATGCATTTTTATCAATTTTTCCATTTTGATTTTTAGGTAAACTTTTTAGTTGAATAATATATTTAGGTATCATGTATTGTGGTAAAAATTTTGCCATATATGTTTTTAATTTTTCAGTATCAATCTTTTCTTTAGAAACGATATATGTACATATTGCCTTTTCATTTTTTATATCTTTATATATAGTATATGCTTCTTTAATACCATAATATAAAGAAACAACTGTAGTTATTTCACTTAATTCTACTCTGAAACCTCTTATTTTTATTTGACTATCAATTCTACCCATAAATTCTACAGTACCATCTTCATTCCATTTTGCTAAATCTCCTGTTTTATATGCCTTTCCATCATTAAAAGGATTGTCTATAAATTTTTCTTTTGTTAGGTCTGGATTATTTAGGTAACCTCTACCAACTCCATCTCCACCAACCCATAGTTCTCCCGGAATACCTATAGGTTGCAATTTCTCATCTTTAGACATTATATAACATGTTGAGTTTGCAATTGGTTTTCCGATTGGTATTGAATTTTTATATTGTTTATCAATTTTAAAGCAACAAGAAAATGTTGTATTTTCTGTTGGTCCATATCCATTTATTAAAATTAGTTTAGGATTAGCTGATTTTACCATATTTATATGTTTACATGATAAGACATCTCCTCCTGTTAATGCACATCTTACTGTTCTAAACATATGTGGATTATCTTCAGTTAATTGATTGAATAATGGTGCTGTTAGCCATAAAACACTTATTTTATTTTTTATTATATAAGTATGTAGTTTTTCAGCATCTAATAATTCCTCTTTTTTGATTATATATAATTCTAATCCATTTAATAATGCTCCCCATATTTCAAATGTACATGCATCAAAAACAATTGAACCTGTTTGTAAAATCTTATCATCTTTCTTAAATTCTATATAATTAGTATTTTTAACAAGTCTTACTATATTTTTATTTTCTATCATAACTCCTTTTGGTTTTCCTGTTGAGCCTGATGTGTACATTATATAAGCTAAATCTGAAGTATTTCCTTTATAATTAATGTTTTGTTTTGCACTTGAAGAATATATATTTTCTGTATCTAAGTCAATATATATTGTTTTTATAAGTAATCTTGTTTCTAAGTTCAAATTTCTTGATGTTAATAAAATCTTTGCTTTTGAATCTTTTAAAATATATTCTATTCTTTCTTTTGGATATCCTATATCTATTGGCAAATAAGCACATCCAATCTTCAATATTGCTATTATTGCAACTATAGATTCTAATGACTTATCTAATAATAATGGAATTACATCACCACTATGTATATCTTGTTTTAGTATATAATCAGCTAACTGATTTGCTTTCTCATTTAATTCTCTATATGTTAGCTTTTTGTCATCAAAAACAACTGCTATATTATCTGGAGTTTTTTGAGCTTGTTCTTCAAATAGTTGAGCTACTGTTTTGTCTCTAGGATATTCTGTTTTTGTATTATTAAATTCATATAGTATTTTATTTTTTTCTTCTTGTGAAATTATGCTAATATCTTTTATTTTTATCTCTTTATCTTCTACAACACTCTTAATTGTGTTCATATAATGTATAAACAATCTTTTTATTGTATCTTCCTTGAATAAGTCAGTACAATATTCTATGTTAATTGTATGAGTTTTAGGTTTTACTTCTATAGATAAATTAAATTTTGATATATTATTGTCAAGTTCTATTATTTGACTATGTTTCTCGCCTATTTCTATTATATTTTCTTCTTTGTTCTGATATGTGAACATTATATCAAATAGTGGATTATTAGAACTATTATTTTTTATATTCAATTTTTTTACTAACATATCAAACGGATATGGTTGGTTTGATAAGTCATCTAATATTTGATTTTTTATTTCATTTAGAAAGTCGATGAAAGTGCTATCTGAATTTATTTTTCCTCTTACAACTATATTATTTCCAAACATACCTATCATTCTTTTGGTTTCATTTATATTTCTATTTGCAATTGGACTACCTATTGTAATGTCATTTTGTCCAGTATATTTATATAGTAGAATTAAAAATGTAGTTATAAAGAACATATATGGTGATACACCTATCTTTTTAGCATATCTCTCTATTTTCATGAAGTCTGCCTCTTGCATCATATTACTAACTTTAGCACCTTTATAACTTCTATTTGTTGGCAATTTATAATCATAAGGTAAATTTAGCTGTGATAATTCAATATCTTTAAATTTATTTAGCCAATATTGTTCATATTTTTCTATATTTTTACTTTTAATATACTCATTTTCCCAAACAGCATAATCCTTATATTGTATAGGTATCTTCTTTAAGTTTGCTCCATTATATAATCTATTGAATTCAATTATTAAATTATTTAGTCCTGTTCCATCCATTACAATATGATGAGTTTCTAACAATAATAATGTTTTTGCATTATCTATGTAATGTAGCTCTACTCGTATTAATGGAGCTTTTTCTAAATTAAATGGTTTAGAAAAATTGTCAACTATTTCTTGAATATCTTCATTCTTATCATTATATATTGGTATTTCAAAATCAAATTTGTCTTCTACTTTTTGGAACAATTCACCTTCTTTTACTACAAATGATGTTCTAAGTATTTCATGTCTTTCTATTATTTTTTCAAATATTTCCTTTACTTTATTTTTATCTAATATATCTTCAACTAATATAGCTCCTGATAAATTATAAACTATATTTTCTTCTCCTATCATTTTAGAATTATAATAGATTCTTTTCTGTGCTGTTGATAAAGGATATAATTCTTGTATAGGAGCTTTTTTGATTTTTATTTTTTCATTACCTTTAGATTTGTTTTCAGAAATATAATCAGATATATCTTTTATTTTGTATTTTGTTAAAATATCTTTTATGCTAACTTGTACATCATATTTTGATAGTATTTTGGTTGATAATGTTATAGCTGTTAATGAGTCTCCGCCTAATTCAAGCAAGCTATCTTCAATACTAATGTTTTCTACACGTAGCATTTTACTTAATATTTTTATTAACTCTTTATCTAATTCATTTCTAGGTTTTATAATTTCTTTTCTTTCGTTTTTGATATGTGGTTCAGGTAATGACTTTCTATCAATTTTTCCATTTGGAGTATATGGCATTTGTGCCAACTTTATAATATATTGAGGAACCATATATTGTGGTAACTCTTTGTTTAATTCTTCTCTTAACCTGTTTTCTAAATTATTATCGTCATTTTCTTGGTTTGTTGTATAATATGCTATTAAGGCATCATGTCCATTTAATAATTTCTTTTTTACAACAACACATTGTGTAATGCTTTTTTCCTTTTCAATAATATTTTCTATTTCTCCAAGTTCAACTCTAAATCCACGTATTTTTACTTGGTAATCTGTTCTACCAAGGTGTACTATTTCACCATTATCTTTAAAATATGCTAAATCATTTGTGTTATATATCTTTTCATGTTTTTTTAATGGAGATCTTATAAATTTTTCTGCATTCAAATCATCTCGTTTTAAATATCCTTTTGATAACACATCTCCTCCAATGTATAATTCTCCTGCTATGTTTGTAGGTAATACCTTATGATTTTTATTTAGTATATAACATTGCGTATTTGCTATAGGTTTTCCAATCGTAATTTTTTTCTCGTTTGTCAATTCCTTTACTGTTGACCATATTGTTGTTTCTGTTGGTCCATACATATTAAAAATTCTTGCATTAGAAAATTTTTTCATATTTTGCAATAATTTGTTATTTATAGCTTCTCCACCAACCAATATTTCTGATATATTTTTTAAAAATCCTAAATTATTTGGATTTTCAAAAATAGTTGAATATCTTGATGGAGTTGTTTGTATAATATTAACTTTGTTTTCCATACATAATTTATTTAATAATGAAGGTGTGTTTTGTTCTTCTTCATTAGCAAGCACTAGTGTTTGTCCTGAAGAAAGAGAACACCATATTTCTAATCCGAAAATATCAAAACTAATTGTTGTAACAGATACCATGACTTTATTTGGATTAAAGTCTATAATTTTTTTCATACCTATTATAAAATTATTAAGATTTCTATGTGTTATTTTTACTCCTTTTGGTTTTCCTGTAGAACCTGATGTATATATCAGATATGCTAATGTATTTGTTTCTATTCCTATATTGATATTTTGAATATTTGTTTCTTTATATATTTCAGTATTTTTTAATTCAATATTTATTTTTGAACAATTTTGCGGAATCAATTTTTCCGTCTTATTATTTACTAATACTGTCTTTGTTTCACTATTTTCAATCATATATGATATTCTATCTAATGGATATTCTGAGTCTATAGGTAAATATGTTGCTCCGCACTTTAGTATTGCAATTAGTCCAATTATCATTTCTGGTGAACGATTAACCATTATACCAATAACATCATCTTTTTTTATTCCTCTATTTACAATATACTTGGCAAGCATATTTGCTTTTTTATTTAGTTCTTCATAAGTTATTTTATTTCCGTTTGATATTAATGCAATTTTATTTGGTTCTTTTACCACTTGTTCTTCAAAATATTTAATTATTAAAGCATTTTCATCATATTTGGCTTCAGTATTATTAAACTCATTTAATATTTTTTCCTTTTCTTCTGGTGTGATAATCTCTATATCTTGCATATTTATATTGTTCTGTTCAATAATTTGTTTAATTATATAAAGTATTCTACTATGTAAATTTTCTATATCTTTTTTTGTATAAATGCTCTTTTTATAATCATATGCTATATTCAAATTCCCTGTATCATTTATATCATATATTTGTATGTCTAAATCATTTGCTGAACATCCATTAAATGTCCATTCTGTTTTATATTTAATATCTCCTCCACTCATTTGAGTATTTGTTATTTGATATGATAATAAAATATTATATAAATTAGGTATGTTAATGTCTTTTTTTCTTAATTCCTCAAGTAAAGATTGATATGAATATTTTTGGTGTTTTAACATATTCATACTATCTATTGCAATGTTTTTAACAAATTCTTTAAATTCTATATCTTCTTTAAAATTAATTCTTAATGGTGCTACATTTATAAACATACCAGCACAATTTTTTTCTTTAAAATTAGTTCTATTTAAAATTGGTGTTCCTATAACAAAATCATCTAAATTTGATATTTCTGCAATATATATAGCAAAAACTGCCATAAAGAAATTATATAAAGAAATTTTATTCTCTTTACAGTATTCTTTTATTTTATTAATTTCATCTTTTTTTACTGAAAATTGAGTTCTTTCACCTTTTATATTTGTTATTTTATCATTCTCATATTTGCTACCAGGAATTCTTGCAACTTCTGGTATTGTTTGATATTTTTCAAGCCAATATTTTTTATCTTTTTGATATTTTTCACTTTGTTGATATTCTTTTTCAGAATTAATATAGTCTATATATGAATATATAGCCTTTGTTTCTACTTCTTTATTTTGTTTTATTGCTGAATATGTTTTGATTATTTCATTACAAATAAGCGCTAAAGTCCACGCGTCAGAAATTAAATGATGTATATTGAGCATAAAAGCCCCATAATCATTTGAAAATTTAAAAATATAGAATTTAAATAAATGTTGATTTACGTCAAAAGGTTTTCTTACAATTTCCTCTCTTCTTTTTTCTAGTTCTTCTTTACTGTCAACTTTTATCATTTGTATTTCACTATTTAAAGGTTCTTCAAATGTTTGTCGTATATTATCTTCTTTTATCTTTAGTTTTGTTTTAAAATTATCATGTTTTTGGCACACAATTTTTATGGCTTTCTCTAAAATCAGAAAGTCTACTTTTTCATATATTATTGCTGTTCCACAAATATTATTTACGCTTGTGCCTTTATAGTATTGTTCTGTTACCCAAATTGATTTTTGGGAATTTGTTAAATCATTTAAATTTTTCCCCAACATCCTTTTCACCCTTTTTCAGTATATTCTACACTTCCATATTGTACCATTATTTTGTATTTTTTGCAATTTTTTTGTAGAAAATTTTTCTTTATTGTGAAATATTTTTGCATAACTTATTCTATTAAGATTAACTTGGCTATATTGTGAGCATACTAATATTGGTGATCTATATGTTGAAAAAGATTGGAAAATTTTTAATCATAGTTTTATCAGTTTGTGGATTAGTATTGGGAGCATATTATTTTTACACTACATATCAAGGCATTGATGTTACTCCAGAATATAACATAACCCGTACAGGAACATCTTCACAAACTCAAACCGTGGATAATGTCTTAGAAAATAGCATATCAATAACAAATATGGTAGAAAATGTTTCTCAAAGTGTCGTTGGTATTTCAAAAATAAAATCTCATTCTAATTCAATATTCTCATCAAATAGTTCTATTAATGAACTTGGTCTTGGTACAGGAATAATTGTATCAAGTAATGGATATATTTTAAGCAATTGTCATGTTACTGGAGAAACTCTTAGCACTTGTTATATTACATTAGAAAATGGATATACCTACGAAGGTTCAGTTGTATGGTGTGATTCAGAATTAGATTTGTCTCTTACAAAAATTAATGCTACAGATTTACCTTATGCTACTATTGGTGATTCTTCTAAGATTAAGACAGGTGAGACTGTTTATGCTATAGGAAATCCTATAGGATATGAATTTAGACGAACTGTTACTTCTGGTATAATTAGTGCTACAAATAGAACAATTAAAATTGAAGAAAATAATTCTGTTTCTTATATGACTGATTTAATTCAAACTGATGCCTCAATCAATCCCGGTAATAGTGGGGGTCCGCTTATTTTGCCAAATGGAGAAGTAATCGGTGTAAATACTGTTAAGATTTCTTCTGCTGAGGGTATAGGTTTTGCTGTTCCAATTAATGTAGTTAAGCCTGTTATAGAAAAGTTTGTTAATGATAATAATTTTGATGAAGCTTTCCTTGGTATTTGGGCATATGATAAAGAAGTAATTCCTTTTATCTCTACAAGCCCTAACTATTCTTCTGGAATATATATTGTACAAATTGCTGAAAATAGTCCTGCGTTTTCGAGCGGAATTCAAGTTGGTGATATTATTACATCAATTGATGGTAATGTAATTAATAATATGATTGAATTAAAAGAATATATCTATTCAAAGCTTCCAGGAGATAAAGTTTCTATTAATATTAGTCGTGGTTATATCACAAAAACATTTGAAGTTACTTTAGCCAAAAAATAGAAAAGACTGTTAAATTGCAGTCTTTTCTTTTATATAAACTACTTTTCCAAATCTTATTTCATGGATTTTCTTTTGTATTTCCATTAATGGGATTGGTAAAAGTGATATTCCGATTGTTATCAGCCATTGTTCTTGAGTAAGTTGAACTAATTGGAATATGTCTGCCAGTGCTGGAATGAAAACAACTATTGTTTGAACAAATACTCCTAATATAAAGCTTCCAATTAAAAACTTATTTTCAAATATTCCAACTTTAAATATTGAGTCTTCGCTTTTAATATTAAAACTATGTACAAGTTCCATTAATCCAAGTGAAATAAATGCCATTGTTCTAGCCACTTCTAAATCATAATATTTATTTCCTATACTAAATGATAACAATGTAAGTGTACCTAGCATAATACCCTCTATTATTATTTTATTCCATAGTCCATCTGCAAATATACTTTTTTTACTATTTACAGGTTTTCTTCTCATAATGTCTTTTTCAGGTGGCTCTAGACCTATTGCAATTGCTGGTAATGAGTCTGTTACTAAATTAATCCATAAAAGTTGAATTGCTAGTAATGTTGATTTAAAACCAAGAATTAAGCCCATAAATATTGTTATGATTTCTCCTATATTTGTTGCAATTAAAAAATGTATTGCTTTTTTTATATTATCATATATATTTCTGCCTTGCTTGATTGCTTTTACAATTGTTACAAAGTTATCATCTGTTAAAATCATGTCTGATGCATTTCTTGCCACATCAGTTCCGCTCTTTCCCATTGCAATTCCAATGTCAGCATTTTTTAATGCTGGGCTATCATTTACGCCATCACCAGTCATTGCAACAACTGCACCTGTTTTCTGCCACGCTTTTACTATTCTAACTTTATGCTCAGGTGTAACCCTCGCAAATACTGAATATAAACTAATTTCCTTTTCTAATCTTTCTTGTGAAATTCTATCCAACTCTTGACCTGTTATTGCTTTATCTTTTACTCCTAATATATCAAGTTGTTTTGCTATAGCTTTTGCTGTTTCTATGTGGTCACCTGTTATCATAACTGTTTTTATTCCTGCTTGTTTACATGTTTTAACCGCTTCTTTAACTCCTTCTCGTGGAGGATCTATCATTCCTACTAATCCAACAAAATTCAAATTATTTTCAATTGTTTGAGAATCTATCTTTATAGGTAGAAAATCTAATTCTTTGTATGATACAGCAATTACTCTTAAAGCCTTTTCTGCCATTTGCATATTTTCTCTTTGGATTTTTCTTTTTTCATCAAATGTTAATTTACATTTTTCTATTAGAACATCTGGCGCACCTTTTGTTATAACAAGATATTTATTTTCTTTTTTATGAATAGTTGTCATCATTTTTCTATTTGAATCAAATGGTATTTCTTCTACTCTTGGCATGTTTTGTTCTAATTCTGTTTTATTTTTGTTCCTGTTTAAAGCGTTTTGAACTAATGCAATTTCTGTTGGTTCACCATTTATTTCTAATTTTCCTCTTTTACGAATAATCTCACAGTCTGTACACATACAGCTAAGTTCACTTGTTAAATCAGCATCTCTTGCTTTTATTTCTACAACTGTCATCTTATTTTGTGTTAATGTACCAGTTTTATCTGAGCAAATTACCCTACTACTTCCTAATGTTTCAACAGCTGGAAGTTTTCTAATTATGCAGTTGTTTTTTGCCATTTTTGTTACTCCTATAGATAACATAATTGTTACTATAGCAGGAAGTCCTTCTGGTATTGCAGCTACTGCCAACCCAACTGATGTCATAAACATTTCAATTGGTTCTATTTTATTTATTAGTCCAATAGCAAATATTATAACACATATTACTAGGCATAATATTCCAAGTATTTTACCTACTTGCTCTAGCTTTTTTTGGATTGGAGTTTCTGGAGCTTCATCTTGAAGCATCATATTTGCTATTTTTCCAACAGTTGTGTTCATTCCTATTTCTGTAACAACTGCTTTTGCATGACCATTTACAACAATACTTGCCATAAATGCCATATTGAGCTTATCTCCTAGTGGTACATTTTGTTTGCAAATTATATCTGCATTTTTTTCAACAGGTTCTGTTTCTCCTGTTAAACTTGATTCTTCAATTTTTAAATTATGAGTTTCTAATAGTCTACAATCAGCAGGGACATAATTTCCCGCTTCTAATATTATAATATCTCCTGGAACTAAATCTTCTGCATTAATTTCTGTTGTTACACTTTCCCTTAATACTTTTGCTTTAGGTGGCGTCATCTTTTTTAATGATTCAATTGCTTTTTCTGCTTTAGCTTCTTGTATTACACCCATAAGAGCATTTAAAATAACTATAGCAATTATGATAATTGAATCAACATAGTCATTTTCTCCTTGTATATAAGAAACTCCTGCAGATATTATTGAGGCAACAATTAGAATAATTATCATAAAATCATCAAATTGTTTAATAAATTTTACTAGCAAGCTTTCTTGTGGCTTGTCTTCTAATTTGTTTAAGCCGTATTTTTGCTTTCGCTGTTTTATATCTCTTCTTCCAAGACCTGTTTTTTCGTTAGAGCCTATTTTCTTTAGCACATCTTCCTTTTTCAAAATTTCCCACATAAACTTTCTCTCCTTTGTATTGTTTTTGTTGACCTTTTCAATTTTATGTGGGTTGTACTAAAGTTATGACTAATTTTTTGTCACGGGGACGTACCTTAGTGGCAAATTTATTATTAATAGTTGATACAATTAGTTTTTTAAGCTAATTTTTAACTTTCATATTTGTATAAATTGAATTCATATATTCATCAGGATAATGTTTATCTAAAAATACATCTATTTTATTTTGAGGTGGAATGTTTTTTCTTCTATTTGCTTGTCTTGTAGATGCAAGGCAAGATATGTTTATATCAAATACCATAAAAATCACTAAAACTAAAGTCATTACTTGTAGGCTTGGATTTTCTGTATGCTCTTTCAATTTTTTTATACCTGGTTCTATAAAAGAAACATATATTACACCTGCAATTCCCCAATATGTGCAATGTAGTAAACTTGTTCTTCCATTTATATCAAATAGCATATATGTGTAATCCCAAGATATTGTACCAAACACTTTTTCTTGTACATAAGAACTAATGTATTCGGTAACTCCTCCTAAGACCATAGTTATAAAAAATATTTTAACTTTATTTCTGGTCTCTATTTGACTTAACAATATGTAATATACTATTCCTCCAATTCCATATACCGGTATAAATGGTCCATATATTAAACCTTGTCTTGTTTCAAAATGTCCTTTTTGAAATAACACTACAGTCATTTCAAAAATATAACCTAATATACTGCCTATTATAAATATCCAAAATATTGTTATTAATTCTCTTTTTATAGTTCTCTTGTTCATTTTTTGCTCCTGTTTTTTGTCACGGGGACGTACCTTAATGGCAAATTTTTGTCATCGGGATGAACCTTTATGACAATTGTTTTTTCCCTACCTTATTGACAATTTTATTACTATTATATTACAATATTGAAAGTTTTTTGGAAAGTGGTTTAATAAATTATTAATAATTAAAAAAAGAAGATATTTTTATCTTCTTTCATAGTTCTTTAATATAACAAACATCACATGCAAAATGTCCTGTTTGCACTAGCGGATGAGCTATTCTTTTAAATCCATATTTTTCATAAAACCTTTGAGCTGCAACCATATTTTCTAATGTCTCTAAATAACATTTTTTATAATATTTCTTTGCATATTCTATTGCTGTTTCAATTAATTTATGTGATATTCCTGTTCCTCTTACTTCTGGCAAACAATACATTTTTTGTAATTCACAAACTTCGTCTATTCCTCTTAGCTTTCCTATTCCAACTCCACCAACAATCTTTTTGTTTTCATCTTCAGCTATCCAATATTTATTTCCATCTGTGTTATATATTTCAGAAAATCTTCCTAAATCAGGGTCTGTCCATGCTGTTCCTTCATGATTTGCTCCAAATTCTATTAAACATTTTCTTATTACATTTTCTATTTCTTTATTATCTTTGTACTCTATTTCTCTAATTTTGTATTCCATATTTTGCTCCTTTGAATAACATTTTATAGGTGTTCGTTTAATTAAAATTAATATTTTATTTAGAAATTTTCAACATTCTCAATGTTTCTCTACTAATTCCAATTTCTTTTTCAATTCTTCTAAATGACATTCCTTTTTCAGAAGTTAAATAATTTACCATCATTTTCAAAACACTTTTATTTTTTATTAAATCATCTGTTATAATTTTATGTTTCTTTATGTATTGCTCAACAATATCCTTATCATCTTCATTACTTCTATTATGTTCTTCAATGTCAATGAAATACTCATCGCATTCAAAGTTCTCAATTAAATATTTTTGATTTTCTTTAAAGTTTGAATATTTATAATCTTCTATCTTTTGGCATATACCTGCTTTTACGGGATTATTATAGATATAATTTATACAATTATAAAATTGTTTTTCTGAATAAATGCCTTGACTTTTAAATCTATTTCTAAAAACATATCCCACTCTATCATACTTTTTATTATAATACATTGCATATTTGGTATTTAATCTTTGCATAAACTTACTTAGTTCACTGTTTTCCTCAGAATTTAAAATCATATGGGCATGATTATGCATAATGCAATAAGCTATGGTCTTTACATTGCTATCTTTTTGTAATTCTTGTAACGTATTAATATAATATTGGATATCTCTATCATAATTGAAAATATAACTTTTTTCAATTCCTTGAGTCATTACATGAAATAATGGTGTTTTTAAAAAGTTTCTAGGGGTTCTTGACAATATATTATACTCCTTTCGTCGGCCCCTAAAATATACTACCATATTTTTTTAAATTAATAAAGACTTTTTTAAAATTTGCCATCAAGGACCGTCCCCGTGGCAAATTTTATTTCTATAATTAATGTATCTTTTGTGAAATTTGCTGATATACTTCCATCATTTAATTCAACTAATTCTTTTGCTATTGATAAACCTATTCCAGTAGATTTTTTGGCATTTTCTACAGTAAAATATCTATCAAATATTTTTTGTACTGTTGTAGCATCTAATAGTCCATCTTTGACTTTATTAGCAAATATAATTGTCCCATCATCTTTAAGTTCAACTTTAAAATTATTAACACAATATTTTGAAATATTTGATAAAATATTTTCGAAAATTCTTATAATAGATGCTTTATTTAGTTTTTTATATACATTTTCACTACACATAGATATTTGAGGTTCAATACCTTTTTCTTTAAAAATAACATAGTAACTAGCAAGAACTTCTTCTAAAATTTCATTTATATTACATTTTTCTTTGCTTATTTTTATATCACTATCTATTGTTTTTGAAAAGTCAAATAATTGCTCTGTAAGCTCAGTTAATTCATCTGTTTTCTTTTGAATTATGTTTAAATATTTTTCCTGATTTTTAGATAATTTGTCTTTTTCGATTAAATCAATATATCCTTTTATGGCTGTTAGTGGAGTTCTTAAATCATGTGATATATTGGTAACAAGCTTTTTTAGTTCTTGATTTCCATTCTCATATTGAAGTTTTTGTTTTCTTATTGTTTTTAGTTCTATATTTAAACTAGTAGCTAATTTTTTTATATTTTTTTCTGATGATGATATTGTTATTAAATTATTTGTGTCAGATTTTAAGATATCTTTTAATCCTGCTTCTATTTCTTTAACTGACTTTTTCATGAAATAAAGTTTTATTGTTAAAGCTATACAAATAACTATTAAAGTAAAAAGCAATATTATTACTATGTTACTCACTTTTCCCTCCTATTTTAGTTCTTTTTTGCCAAATAAATATATCCCTACTATATTTACAACTATTATTAATGAAATAGAATAAAATGGCATTTGGTTTGTGTTTTCGAAACTATTATTTTGAACTTCATTTGCTTGTGCATTTGGTATTAATAAATAGATAACTTTTGCTATTTTTACTTTTTGGTCTCCAGGATAATTAGGATTAGGTTCTTGACTTAAAACATATCTATTTCCATTTTCATCATAAAATGTATGTTCTATATATTTTTTACTATTAACAGTTAATCCAAGAGAACCTTGTACTATGAACATTGTTATAAATAGAAGTAAACATATTGTTGTTGAAACTGTAATTTCTGAGCATAGCATTGTTACAAAATTAAAAATTGAACAATATGCTATTATAATTAAAATTGTATTTAATATGCTTATGCCAAATTGTAATATTGACATCTGTAATTTTCCATACATTAGTGTTCCAATTGTTAGTATCATTATCAAATAAATTATTTCACAAATAACTGCTGTTACAATGCTAATTATAAGTTCTGATAAATAAATATTAGCTCTGCTATGTCCTACTATTATTTTGTTTCTAATAATTCCTTCTGAATATTCTTTTCCAACAAATATACTTACAAATATTGCAATGAAAAGACCTATATACACTATAAATTCATTAACTAGTGTATCTAATGGTGTTCCGTCATTTACACTATGTCTGAATAATGTATATCCTGCAATTCCTATTGTAAAAAATATAAATAGCCAAAACATTATAGATTTTTTTAATCTAAATAATCCTGCCATAAGTAATTTATGCATTATCAGCACCTCCTATCAAATTCAAGTAATAATTTTCAAGTGATTCTTCTTTTTCTTGAAATTCATTTATCTTACAATTTCTTTTAGAAAGTGCTACAGCTATATCTGAAACATTTATTTTTTCATATATTACAATTTTTTCTTTAGAAATAACTTTATATGAAATTTTATTTTCTTCTAAATATTTTACACATTCTTCTATGTTATCTACAGTTATTTGCGTTTTCTTTTTAAAGTTTTCTTCTAGCTCATCACTACTTATTTCTTTTACTATTTGATGTTCATTTAAAAATCCGTAACATGTTGCAATTTTAGATAATTCATCTAAGTAATGACTTGAAATTAAAAATGTAATTCCTTTTTCTTTGTTTAATTTTAAAATTAATTCTCTTACCTCAATAATTCCTTCTGGATCTAATCCATTGATAGGTTCATCTAAAATAAGCAAGTCTGGATTTCCTACTAATGCAATTGCAATTCCTAATCTCTGTTTCATACCTAGTGAAAAGTGTTTTGCTGTTTTGTTGCCTGTGTCGTCTAATCTAACAAGCTTTAGTATTTCGTGTAGTTCGTCATAGTTTGGAAGTCCTATGACTTTGTATTGTTCTTTTAAATTATCTTCTGCTGTCATGTCAAGACATATTGATGGTGTTTCAATAATTGCTCCTATCCTTTTTCTAGTTTCTAAAATCTTTTTGCTTTTGTTTGAAATTCCATAAATGGAATATGTCCCTGATGATGGCTTTTGAAGTCCACATATCACTCTTATTAGTGTTGTTTTTCCTGCTCCATTCCTTCCTATAAGACCATAAATTGCTCCTTTGGGGATGTGCATATTAAGTCTTGCTATTGCTGTAAATTTTTTGTATCTTTTTTCAAGATTATTTGTTTCTAATATATATTCCATAACTTCCTCCTCCTAATTTTATTTTACAATTAAATTGAGAAGAAATCAGTTAAGAAATAGTTAAAATTTAAGTATTTTTATTCATGAATTTTGAAGCCAATTCCCCATACAGCTTCTATATATTCTTCTTGTGTAATTTTTCTTATTTTCTTTCTAATATTGCTAATATGAACTTTTAATGAGTTTTCGTCTCCATCTAATGTATCATTACTTATTAGTTCGATTAATTTTGTTTTGGTTATAACCTGCTTAGGATTTATTAATAATTGTTTTAATATTGCATATTCAGTTTTGGTTAAATAAACTTGCTCATTTTTTACATATAATTTGTGGGATTTTTCATCTAGAAATAATTCTTTGTATCTTAATTCTTTGATATTGTTTTCCTTTTCGTTTAGTCTTAATTGAACTTTGATTCTTGCTAATAGTTCTTCTGTATTGAATGGTTTTGTAATATAGTCGTTTGCTCCATTTAGAAGAACATCAACTTTATCTTCTGGTGATATTTTTGCACTAATAACTATAATTGGAATACCTTTTACTTTTTTTACAATCTCTTCTCCATTTAATTTTGGAAGCATTAAGTCTAGTAGTATAAGATTTATTTTTTCTTTTTCTATTATAGTCATTGCTTCTGTCCCAGTAAATGCGCTTAATATAGTATATCCTTCTTTTTCTAAAATCTCTTTTATTAGATTGTGAATAGTTGTATCATCTTCTACAATTAATATTTTTCTCATTTTGATTTCCTTTCATTAGTAATTATTTCTTTTAATATTTCATGTTTTTTGAACTATTATCCATATAATATATATTGAAACAATTATCATTTTACTTTTTCTTCAAACTATTTTTATTTTCTTTTTCTAGTTGCTTTAGACTTTTTTTAGGCGTAGGTAATTCTTCTGGCATAGTACCACCATTTTTTGCAATTACTTCTCTTATATTTTTACCGATATTATAATGAGTTTTATTTGCCTCATTTTCGCTACAAATATTATCTTTTTTTAATCTTGATTCAGTCTGCGTAATGCGGAAAAGATTTGCCGCAAGTTCTTCACTTCCCATATTATCTAAAATGTCTTCTCTATATCTTAATCCTTTTCTTTTAGCAATATCATCAGCAGTTTCTCCATTATACAAACCTTTATAACCTGAATTATGAAATTTGTCAAAATTTTTAACTCCTGCGTTTTTGGCAGCTTGATTTAGAGAATAATTACCTTTTCTTGTCAAATCTCTTTGGTAAAATCTTTTCTCATCTTCTGTTAATTCGCTATATTCTTTTTCACTAATTTCTTGTTTTCTAGTTTGTACTGCAAAATATGTTTGAGCAAGAGCAATAATTTTTAATCTTGGATTGGCATTTTGAGCTATTAAATAACATGCATATCTTGTTAATTTATAATCCTTTTGTTTTCTCTTCGCACCAGAACCTATTTCCACCATTTTGTTGCTAACAACAAAATGGTCATTATCAGTAATTTCAGAGTTCTGACAAGCTATTTTTGCTTTTTCAATTACTGTATCAAAATATCTCCAATCTTTATAACCAAAAACTTTCATAAGTTCTCTTGCATACCAAAATTCAATTCCATTTTCATCAATGTGTTTTATATCTTCAAAAGTTTTATTATTCTTATCTCTATCATTCAATAATATCATCTCCATTTCATAACATTTTACTTTTATATCTCAAGCATTATTATAAAACATTTGTTTGCAAAAGTCAATTGAATTTTCTGATTTATTTTAATTTTTATATACAATACTAAAAAAATATCATCCTTTTTAGAATGATATTTGTATCCATCTATTCAATTAGTTCAAACAAAAACGTCATTGGTGCGCCTGGAGGGACTCGAACCCCCGATCTGCAAGTTCGTAGCCTGCCATTCTATCCAGCTAAACTACAGGCGCATCTACCTTACTATTATACTGTGAATTTCAAGTTTTTTCAAGTATTTTTCCAAAAAAATAATAAAGACGACGAATTTTTCTAATTCGCCGTTATGAGTTCATCTCCACTTTTCCAACAATCTCATTAATATCTTCAATATTATTTTTCTTCATATACTCTTCGATTTGTTTTATAGTATCAATGCTTGTTGTAGGAGATATAAAGTTTCCTGCACCTATCGAAATCGCACTTGCACCAGCAAGCATAAACTCAATGGCATCTTCTCCATTAACAATTCCGCCCATTCCTAATATAGGAATTTTCACTGCTTGTGCAACTTGGTAAACCATGCGGACAGCAACCGGTTTTATTGCAGGTCCTGAAAGTCCACCTGTATTATTAGCTAATACTGGTTTTCTTTTATTTATATCAATTTTCATTCCTAGTAAAGTATTTATTAATGACACTCCATCAGCTCCAGCATCCTCTACTGCTTTTGCTATTTCTGCAATATTAGTTACATTTGGTGTAAGTTTAACAATAAGTGGTTTGTCCAAAACCTTTCTTACTTGACTTGTAACTTCTTTTACTCCATCATAAGTATTACCAAATGCCATACAACCCTTCTTTACATTTGGGCAAGATAAATTTAGTTCAACACCATCAATATCAAGTGTATTTAATATTTTGCATAATTCAACATATTCATCAATAGTACTTCCACATGCATTTACTATTATTGCAGTATCATATTGTTTTAAAAATGGCAAATCATTTTCTGCAAAATATTCTACTCCTGGATTTTGTAGACCTATACTATTTAACATTCCACTTGCTGTTTCACAAACACGTGGTGGCTTGTTTCCACTCTTTGGTTTTAATGATGTTCCTTTTGTTATTATTCCACCTAATTTACTTAAATCAAAGAAATTACTAAATTCTCTACCATATCCAAATGTACCAGAAGCTACTGTTACTGGATTTTTCATTTCAATTCCAGCAAAATTTATTTTTGTATTCATCTAAATCTTCCTTTCATTTTTAAATATCTACATCTTTTGCTTGAAATACAGGTCCTGCTTTGCATACATGCCAATATTCAGGTTCTTCTGCTGTACTTTTTGCAGTTTTCACTGCACATCCAAGGCATACTCCAAGCCCACATGCCATTCTTTCTTCTAATGAAATTTGACATGGTATTTCTTTTTCCATTGCAAGTTTTTTCACAGCTCTTAACATTGGTAATGGTCCACATGCATATATACTATCTATTTTTCCGTCTTCTATATCTTTTCTTAAGAAGTCGATTGCAAAACCTTTTTCAGCATAACTACCATCATCTGTTGTGATTTGTAGTTTGTCTGATACATTCTTAAATTCATTTTCTAGAACTACTAATTCTTTATTTCTGAATCCAAGATAAATATTTACATTTTTGTTTTCTGATTTAGCACTTTTGGCAAGTTCGTATAATGGAAATACTCCAATTCCTCCACCAATTATTCCTAATTTTTGATAATTAGAATATTTGAATGGTCCGAAACCTAAAGGTCCTATTATATCAATTGGTTCTCCTTCTCTTTTTTGAGATAAAATTTTTGTTCCTTTACCTTTTATTTGAAATATAAATTCTAATATTCCGTTTTGCTTATCCATATTGTAAATACTTATTGGTCTTCTTAAAAATGGTTCAATGTCATCATTTACTCTGATTTCTATAAATTGTCCAGGTCGTGCTGTTTCTGTTATTTCTTTTGCTTTAACACTGTATTTTAACATTTCTGATCCAATTTCTTGTTTTTGTATTAGCTCTGCTTTGATGTTTACAGGCATCTAAAATCCCTCCTATTTAATTTTTATTTTTGAGCATAACTCTTCTTTCATTCTTAATGCTTCTGCTCTTGTAGCTTTAGCATAATCTTTTTCTTCAAATTTGTTTTTCCACATTTCTGATTTGTATGCACACATTAGGCTTCTAGAAGCATTTACTATTCCTCCTAATCCGTTTTCATCAAATCCTAATGCAATGTCTTCTGCTTTTCCTCCTTGTGCACCATATCCAGGTATTAAAAAATATGTATGTGGTGCTACTTTTCTTAATTGTTTTAGTTGCTCAGGATATGTTGCTCCAACTACTGCAGAAACGCTACTATAATTGTACTCTCCTCTCAATTCTTCGCCCCAGTTTTCCACATATTTTGCAACTCTTGTGTAAACTTCTTCTCCACTTTCTAGTTTTACATCTTGTAATTCTCCTGATGATGGATTAGATGTTTTTACCAAAATGAATAATCCTTTATTGTACTTTTTGCAATCTTCTATAAAAGGTTTTACACAGTCTGTTCCCATATATGGATTTACTGTTACAAAATCTATATCATATAATGATTGCTCGTTTTCTCCTATTTTAGTTTTTCCTAAATATGCATTTGAATACCCTTGTGCTGTTGAGCCTATATCTCCTCTTTTTATATCTGCTATTACAAACATTCCTTTTTGTTTCGCATATTCGCATGTTTCTTTGAATGCTTGCATTCCTGGTATTCCATACATTTCGTAAAATGCAATTTGTGGCTTTATTGCAGGAATAATATCACATATTTCATCAATTAATGCTTTGTTATATTCTATTATTGCTTGTCCAACTCCTTCTAGTGTTTCAGGATATTTTTCCTTGACACATTTTGGAAGCATTTCATATCTTGGGTCTAATCCTATTACTGTTGGATTTTGCATAATTTTTATTTTGTCTATTAATTGGTCTATTATATTTTTCAATTTTTTCAATCCTTTCTTATTTTAAAAGTAATTCTTCCCATTCTTTTTGTTTAAATCCTAATAATACTGTGTTTCCTGACACAAGAATTGGTCTTTTTATTAACATTCCATTTGATGAAAGTAGTTCTAGCTTTTCTTCATCTGACATTTGTGGTAATTTTTCTTTTAAGTTTAATTCCTTATATTTCCTTCCACTTGTGTTGAAAAATTTTTTAATTTCGATGTTACTTAATTTTAACCATTCTTTTAATTCTTTTTTTGTTGGTGTTTGCTCTACTATATGTCTATCTTGGTATTTTATTTTATTCTCATCTAACCATTTTTTTGCTTTTTGACATGTTGAACATTTTGGATATTCTATAAATAAACATTTTTCCACTTTTTTCTACCTCCTATGAATTATATACAACCTTTCCTGAAACTATTGTGTATTTAACTTTCCCTTTTAATTTTTTTCCTATAAAAGGACTATTTTTTGATTTTGAAATTATCATTTCTTTTGTATATACATATTCTTCATTTGGATCAAATACTGTGATATCAGCTATTTTTCCAACTTCTATTGTTCCTCTATCTATTTTTATTAGTTTAGCAGGATTGTATGATGTAACTTTTACTAAATCTAAATATGTTAAATCTCCTGTATCTACTAGATTCATTATTTCTGCAGGTAAAGCTGTTTCAAATCCTATTATTCCATTTGGTGCTTTTGATAATTCTTGTGCTTTTTCATCTTCAGAATGTGGTGCATGGTCTGTTATTATGCAATCTATAGTACCTTCTTTTAGTCCTTCTATAATTGCCAATCTATCTTTTTTTTCTCTTAGTGGTGGGTTCATTTTTGCGTTTGTTCCACTTCTTTTTACTTCATCTACAGTAAATGTGAAATAATGTGGACAAGTTTCACAAGTTATTTTTACACCTCTTTTTTTAGCATCTCTTATCATGTTTTTTGAAGTTTTTGTACTTATATGGCAAATATGTGCTCTCACATTATTTGTTTCAGATATAACAATTTCTCTTGCAGCCATTATTTCTTCTGCTTCTGGAAGTACTCCTTCTACTCCAAGTTCTTCTGCAACTTTTCCTGCATTTATTGCACCTTGAGATACTGATTTTTCTTCACAATGTGATGATACAAAAGTTCCTAATTTATCTGCTTCAATTATTGCTTGCCTCATTGTTCTACTATTTACAACAGGCATTCCATCATCAGAGAAAGCTATTGCTCCTGCTTTTTTTAATTCTTCAAAATTTACTAACTCTTCTCCTTTTTCTCCTTTAGTTACTGAAGCATATGGCAAGATGTTACATAACCCCACTCTTTTGCCTTCATCCATAATTTTTTGCAAAATAATAGTGCTATCTGGCGTTGGTTTTGTATTTGGCATAGGGCAAATTGTTGTAAATCCTCCGCAAACAGCACTATTTGCACCCGTTTCAATTGTTTCTTTGTATTCAAAACCAGGCTCTCTTAAATGGCAATGAATATCAATCATTCCGGGCATAATATATAAGTTTGTGCAATCAATTATTTTTTCTGCTTTTTCTTCAATGTTTTTCTCAATTTTTGCTATTTTGTCATCTTCAATTAGTATGTCATATTTTTCGAATGTATTTGTTTTGTAGTCAATTAATGTTCCGTTTTTTAATAATGTTTTCATATTTTGCTCCTTTCTTTATATTTTTTAGCAAAATTATTTACTGTTGTTATTCTATCATGTTGTAGTATGTTTTTCAACTTTTTTTTATTGACTTTTTATAGTTTTACACTTAAAATGGTTGTAGATATATTTTTAGTTTGGAGGGATTTATATGTCTGATTTAGTTTCATATTTATTTGAAACAAATGCAATTAGATTTTGTGCAGAAAATAAACCTTTTTGGTACACTTCTGGTAAAATAGGTCCTTATTTTATTAATACTCATTTTATTTATGGTAGTGAAAAAGATGCTACTGAATTATTATCTTTTATTGATGAGTGTTTAGCTGATAAGCTATCTTTGCCAAATAAAGTTTTTGAAAAGGTATTAAAACAATATCAAAATAATACTATTTATAGAAATGTAATTGATACTATGAAAGATTTCATTGATAAAAATATTAATGTTTCTGAAATTGATTATGTTTCTGGTGGTGAAAGAAGAGATTGGTTTTTCTCTAATATTATCGCACATCTTCTAAACAAACCTCATTTAAGTATTTATAAAGATTTATCAGTTGTTGAAAGTGATAGTAATTTCACAAATTCTAAAACAATTACTTCTTTGAATGATAAAAAAGTTTTGCATATAGCAGATTTAATAACTGTTGCTTCTAGTTATATTCGTGCTTGGATACCTGCGATTAAGAATTTAGGTTCTAAAATTTGTTGGTCTTGTGTTGTTGTTGATAGAATGCAAGGCGGAAAGGAAAAAATAGAAGCTGAAGGTGTTAAAGCTTTTTCATTGGTTCAAGTTGATACTAATTTATTCAAAAAAGCTCTTGATTTGAATATTATTAATAAAGCTCAACTTTCTATGCTTGATGGCTTTTTTGCAGACCCAGATGGAACAATGAGACAGTTTTTGATTGATCATCCTGAATTTTTAAAAGATTCTTTGAATGCTGATGAAAAGACAAGAAAGCGTGCTCAACTTTTGGTTGATGGGGATTTGTATCAATTGGGACCGGGTCTTTTTTGACACATGCCAATTGGGACATTTGGTGCCGGTTCTCTTTTGTCATTTTGCATTATTAGTAAAGCTGATTAGATTAATTATAGATGGTTATAATTAATTTATAATATTTTATTATAGAAATTGGAGGTGATTTTATGGAATCTTATGAAAATGGAGAAGCTATTCATTCTGTCGATACAAATTCTGTACTTACTAATACATTTTTTAGAATGTTTTTAGGTTTAATTGCTAGTGCTGGAACGGCTTATTATGTTTATGAGTCTGGATTATTCATTTCAGTTATTTTGAATGGATATTTTATGCCTCTAGTTATAGCAGAACTTGTAGTTGTTTTAGTTTTTTCTTTATTGTTTAGAAAACTTTCTTCTACAGTTGTTACTTTGCTATTTTTTGCATATGCATTTTTGAATGGTTTCACTTTATCAGTTGTTTTTCCAGTTTTTGAGATGACTTCTATTGCTTATGCTTTTGCTGGAACTGCTGCGTTGTTTGGAATTTTATCATTTATTGGTTATACTACAAAAAAGGATATCTCAAAATGGGGTTCAATTCTTAGTGTTGCTCTTTTAGTTGGTTTAGTTTTGACTATTGTTAATATATTTTTAGGTAGTTCATTTTTAGATATTGTTTTGGATTGGGCTATTTTGTTGATTTTCTTTGGAATAACTGTTTATGATATTAATAAAATTAAGGCTATGCAAGATGCTGGTTTTTGTGAAGATGAAAAGATTTATGTATATGGCGCTATGGAGTTATACTTAGATTTTATTAATATTTTCTTGAGAATTTTATCAATTTTTGGTAAACGTAGAAATTAGCATTTGAGCATTTGGAGCATTTGGGACCGGGTCTTTTTTGACACATGTCAATTGTGCCAATTGGGACCGGGTCTTTTTTGGCATTTTGGCATTCGGTGCCGGTTCTGTTTTGCTATTTTTTGTTTTGATTACATTATTTTAAATAATGTTTTTGTGTTTTTTTCAAAAAACTCTTGATTTTGTTTTTGTTTTGTGCTATTATATATTAGCGTTTAATTATGCAGTTTATTTCGAGGCGTAGCGCAGTTGGTAGCGCGCGTGGTTTGGGACCATGAGGTCGCAGGTTCGATCCCTGTCGCCTCGACCAGTTTAAAGGATTTTTTAAGAAATTCTAGAAAATTTCAAAAAAGTCTAAATTGAGAAAAAGCAGATGTCTGTAAGATTACAGCACCTGCTTTTAATTTTGTCAAATTCTCTAAAATTCTTGAAAATGCTGAAAAAATTTCAAGAACAAATTTCAAAAATTATTTTTTTATCTAAAAAAATTTCCAAAAAATTTCAAGAATAGCAATCCCTTATCCAGTCTGGGTTAGGAGGACTACTTATGCTAACTTTTGTACCTCATAAAATAAGTGAAGACTACAAAAAAGTAGAATTTTATCGTGTTAATAAAGATCTTTGTGATAATGAATTATACAAAGATTTAAAGCCTACATCAATTTTATTATATGCACTTTTATGTGATAGATTATCTGTATCTTATGCAAATGAAAATAAAGACAAGAATTTCAAAAATAAATTTCACTACTATGATGAAAATGAAGATGTATATGTAATTTATACGAGAATCGATTTAGAAAAGAAATTACATATTGGTAAACAATCTTTATGTTCTGCATTCAAAGAACTTGTTAAAGCTAATTTAATTAGAGAATTAAGGCAAGGAAAAAATAAACCTAATAAAATTTATGTAGGAAAAACTATATCAGAAATAAAAGAAGAATTTGTAAGTTGGAAGGCTGAAAATCAGACTTCAGGAAATCCGTTTTTATGCTCTCAGGAGGTCTTAAAATCAGATACGAATAAAAATAATATATTAAATAAAAAGAATAATTATTCAAATTGTAATGGCAGAGATTATTCTAATATGGATTGGAGCAAATTATATGCAAATTCTAATTTTTAAAATGAATAGTTTTAATTTGACAGGAGGTTTTGTATGAAAAATTTAAGAGTAAAATTGGAATATCATCAAGAAAATGATTATTTAATACCTAATGTAGCAATAAAAAATAATTTAGGTAATTATCAAATTGGAAAATATGGATATTTAAGACTTGACTATCTAAAAAGGATTAAAAAAGGTTATTATACAGAGTTAATGCTAGAAGGAACATTGCCAGAGCATATTGTAGCTATTGATAAAGAAGCAAATAAACAAGTAAGAAATATAATTAAAAACTTAGCTAAAGCTAATAATGTTGATGAAATGTTAAAAGAGCGTAGCCCATTTGAATGGGTAAGATTAATGAATAATTTTAAAAATACTGCAGAAGAAATTGTTTTAAAAGAATTAATTTATAACTAAATTTTAGGAGGAATAAAAAATGGGTAATTTTAGAGAAGTAAATGATGATATATTAAGAGATTGGCTTAGTATTAGAGAACAAGAAGTATTTTGTACTTTAACAGGTGAAGATAAAAAACATCATATTTATTTTGATGAGTTATCTGAAAATATTCTAAAGAATGTTCCTAAACAAAATCAAAAGTATGTTAAAAAGCAATTAGAAATATTGGATAAGAATTTTATGGATTATTTAAGTTATTGGAATGAGAAGTATTATAGAAATGGTTTTGTTGATGGAGTGCAGATAATTAGTGGGTGTACTGATAAATGAATTATTTTTACAAATATGATACAAGTTCTGCTTTCTTTGTATAATTATCCCCCAGTATAACTGGGGGATTTTCATATCGGCCTATAAGGCCTTTATACTAGCTGACACTTAAGTGT
>CALXEV010000001.1 GCA_944387425.1 uncultured Clostridia bacterium | reverse complement strand
ATAATGAGATTTATAATTTGCTTAATTTTTATAAATACTTCAATTACTTTATTTGTCTTTGGAGTAGTAAACTTTATCGATTTCTACTTTAGAAGTATTGTTTATAGAATTGTTTTGAATAAAGTAAATAATAAAAATAAGATTATTGGAGTACAAAATTATGTGTGAAATTTCAAGTATGTATAATATAGAAGAACTAGCTAAATATATTGGATTAAATGATACACCAAATTCTTGGTATGTAGCATATAAAGAAATTAAAGAGAAAAAATTACCAGAAACAATTTTAGAAAAAGATTTATTAAGTGAAATATTAGAATATTATGAAGTTAATGATATGGATTTCAAGTCTAATATTTTAGATACAGTTGATTTAGTAAAAAAAGATGAGAAGTTACAAGTAATAGTATATTTACTTTATTATATTCTTTACATAGATAATACCGGACTGTATAAAGATGTATGGAATTGGAAAATGTCTACTAACTTATTTAAAAGTGCTGGAAATTATATGATTCCTGTAATTGTACTATTGAGTGGTTGCAAATTACATAAAGAAAATATGAGAAAAAGGAATTATGATAAAGAACAAATAAATGAGCAGAAAAAGAATATAAGAGAATGTTGTTTACTAGATAAGAAAAGATTTAATATAGATGGAATAAGATTTAGTCAAATGGTATGGGGTTCATATTTTATAAACGGAAGAATAATACAAGTAGGTAGATTACAATATGAATATTTAAATGAAGTACCTTATGAGATTGCAAAATATAAAAATTATGATTACTTTAAAATTCATATATCTAGAGGAAAAGAATTAAATGAAGATGAGGTAGATGAATCAATATATAGATCTAAAAATAAAATAAAAAATTTCTATCCTGAAATAGATTTATCAAGATTATTATTTTTTACAAAATCATGGTTGCTTAGTAATGAATTAGATAACATATTAGATAAAGAAAGTAATATAATAAAATTTAAAAGTAAATTCAAAATAATAAAGCAAATTGAAAATAAATCTGATTTTCTAAATTTTGTATTTGATGAAAAGAAGGATAATATAGATTACAATAATTTGAAAGAAGAAACTAAATTACAAAAAGAACTAAAAAAATTCTTTCTTAGTAATAAAAAATTACACATAGGACTTGGAATATTAAAAGACAATGAAATTATTAAATAAACAAAAAGTAATAAAAAATTTCTTTTTACAATAATTATGGAAGCAAGAATCTTAGGTGAAATTTATAATTATACTAATTTTGATAAAATAAAACCATTATTTAATGATATTAGATTCTATATTGAAATTTACTTTAAGTAATTTTAATCTATAAACTCAAATTTTAAGATTTTTTAAATGCCACTAGAATAAAAGTATTGAAAGTTTGGCTATATTATGTTAAAATAAATATTAATCCAAGTGATTGGAAATATTTGAACAAAGGTGATAGTATGAAAGAAGGGAATCTTATGCCTATAACAATCGAAATTCAGGAACGGTCTGATTGTCCAACTGTAGAGGAATTTAAGACTGCAAAAGTCATAAGAATCACGGACCAGTTTGGAGAGCATTACATGCTTACATGGAGGTTTACCAAAAGGTCACCATTTTTTAATTTGGAAATAACTGGTGGCATGTTTGGAGACCAACCCGAAATCAGTTGCCAAGGGTACGATTTGAATACTGTGAATAACGTACCAGAAGTAATTCTGAGTCTAGCAAGCGGAGAGAAAAAAGTACGTATTTTGCTAGGAAAAAAATCCAGACAAACTGAACCATGCTATGTGCAGATTAGCATTTCGAAAGTTGAATTGCTAACAGAATGAAATCACCACATGAAGCCGTGAGGAATGAGGATTTCCTCACGGCACTTTTCAGAATTTTTAATAGACTTTTTACAAGCATAACCAAAAAAAGATGAATGAAAGTTCTATTAATGAAACATCACCAACAAAGAGTTACCATTATTCATTAAATTATAATTTTTTTTATTATAGTAAAATATGGACTCTAACATGTAGACTTTTTCTGTTTTTTTATAAAATTTCATAATACATTAATATAAACTTAATTTGACAGACATATAAATATGTGATAAAATCTATATTATGTAATCTTATATTGTAAAGAAAGGTTGATAAAAAATGATTAAGTTTTTGATGCGGAAAACTACTTATAGAGGCTTTGACAAAAAGTTACAAGATCTTTTATTTGACTTAGATAGACATCTTATAATTAAATTTTATTGTTCAGTTTTGTGCATTACATCAACTTTATTAATCTATGCAACTATAGCATTCTTTTTGAATACGCAAATGCAACTCTATACATTAGAGGTATTGTTGTATATTTTGGGGCTATTTATAGTTATGTTTAAATTTCCGAACATTATTTTTAAATTACCAATGCTTTTAGCAGAGAGAATATTTTTCTTAATGTACACCGTCAAAGGGAAAGCTATAAGCAAAAAAGATTTTCAAATTATAAAGCAAGTAGATGAAATTGCATATTCGATTATTTCTAGACAAAAGTGCCGGGGAATTTGTTATGCAGTTTGCTTCAATATTTGCCAAGATTAAAAAAAGGGGGCAATACAGTTTTTAGCAATAAAAAATTTTGCTGCAAAAGAAGGAGAGAAACCGTATACAATTCATGTTCTTTATATAAATAATGGATGGGCTTTTGATACATTTAGCTCAAGGCAATATCCAATTGATAAAATTCATGAAATGTATCAAGCTATAGTATATAAAAACTTTAGCTTTTATGACATCAAAGATAAGTCCTTTATACAATTTAGAGAAGAATTTAGACCAGAAATTTCAAAATGGTGTTCACAAAGTGACTGCTCAGCATTTACAAGGAGTAGTTTTTAAAAAAGCTTAAACATTTCATAGCTAATTATATAAATTATAATTAGCTATGTTTTTTAATGTAATATGCAATCATTTTACACTAACTAAACAATAAACTATCTATATAAATATTGAAGAATATCAAGGATTTCACAGATTTATGTTATTAAATATAGTATTTGAAATTGAATAAGATAATGTTATTGCAAGGAAGTTAACAGTACAAAGGATACCTACAATTTTTTATTTATATCATATTCAAAAAGGAGATTTAGTTATTTCATTTCTTTTAATTCCACTTTTTTCCTTTTCTTTCCATTAATATTATAATCTTTTCTATAAATGATAAAATTAATTTTAATAAATTTTATCATATTTATAGAATTTTAATTCAAATTAAATTTATCAAATGAGCAAATTAATTTATGAAAGTCCAAAAATATATTTTCATATATTATTTCTTGTGTTTTGTAAATAAAAATTAAATAATTCCCAAATCTATGATATGATACCTAAAATAGCAAATGCAGATATATACATAAACGAAAAGACAAATAGATTATCTCAGTATATACAAATAATATTTAATATATACAATTTCTATAAGATACACAACAAACAAGGTGTACTCAAAGATGAAAAATTATAAGAATAAGTTCGCATAGTTTATGTTGCTGTATCTCAATTTTCATATCTATGCTTATTAGGTATATGAAGTGAAAATTGTTGTATTATGTATTATTATTAAAGAAACAATCAAATATAATTTATTTTTTAGTAAGTTCTTAAAGCATAAAAATTACTACATAAAATTTTTAGCTTTATTAAGACTATTAGATGCTCAAACAAATCTATTTAAGAATACTAAATATATTTTAAATGGACAAGTAGATATCTTACTTAGAGCATTAGAACTATATGGATATAATTTAGAATTCATGCTAGATAGCACTGATTCAAGTAATGAAAATAAAGAAGAAAAACTAGCATTACTTAAATTTACTTATGAACAAATTTTAGCAACACAAGCTGAACAAGTAAACGGAAAGAAAGACAATCTAGACAATTTATCTAATCTAGGAAAAATGTTTAGCAAAAATTTAAATTCATTAGATTCCAATAAAAAGTTAAATGTTATATAACTAATTCATAAAACTAAAACCTTATTAATTAATAAATATTATAATTATAATTCTATTTCTAGTAAAAAAGGCAAAAGGGAAGAGGGGAGCTAATTTTTTAAAAACTAAAAAATAGAATTAAAATAAAAATTAATTTTAAATAACATAAGAGAATCGAGAAAATAATTTATAAAGTACAATATTAATTTTATATATAATAGAAAAAATTTTATATTATTAAATAGAAAATAAAATTAGAAATTTTAATGTAAATAATAAAATAATTATAAATTAATAAAAGCTTAAAAGCAAGTAGTATCAAGGCATGCAGGAATTACTCTTTATATTTTACCCCTATATCACATTGCGTAAAAACTTTGATAATATCTCACTTTTATGTAAGTTTTTTTATAATTGTTTTATTAAAAAAATATTTAATATTATATAGGCAATAAGTTATTTTGGATTGGGATAAAAATAGAATAAATTAGAAAAGTTGCTTCAAATACCCTTTTACACTATTATAATATTTGGAAATTTGACAAAACAAAGAAAAAATATTAAAATAATAACATAAGCCAAGTTGGATATGCAGTAAACGATTAAAATACTATTATAAGGAGGTATAATTACTATTATAATAAAATAATCGATTTAAAATTGATAGTTTTTTATTTTATTGTACGATGTAAAGGAGCCCAACTATGAAAAACTATTTAGTTCAAGCTTTTGAAATGCGAAAAGACACGGTCATTCCTTAGTTTAATCGAATTATGGGATACATTAAAATTTTAAAAGAGCAAAAGGATTTGTCAAAGGACGCTATTTATTTTTCAAAAAGTCTTCCTAGATATCCAGAAAATAGTGAATGGAAACCTTCTGAAAGATTGATTTACCCTAGTGAGGAGCTTCTTCCTGAAGTTATGGAATTGTTAACTGAAAAAGGTTACGACATTATTATTTACAAAGACAAAAGTCCAACTGAAATTTCGTGGGAACATTATGAAGATGGAAGAAAGGGGACTATAATTTATAAAGACGAGAGGGAGATTCCTCTGGAAGAAAAAATAAAATGTATTTTAGGCTCTAGCAAAAAATACACGGAAAATCAAAATTGGGAAATGTTTAAGATGGCAATTTATTGGATTGTCGAGTCTAGTAAATCAGGTGAGCTTCACTATGATATGAATATAGCTATTTCAACTGAAGTTGCTAATGCTCTCGCAATTTTGGGATATAATGTGGATTTATATAAAAAGTCTCCTTTTGCCACAATTTATTGGTCAACAGCTAAAAAAGGAAGGAAGGGTATTGTAAAGAGAAAAGTAGAATAAATTAAAGAAACTTTCAATTGAAAAATTTCTAGTAAAAAAGGCAAAAGGGAAGAGGAGAGCTAATTTTTTTAAACTAAAAAAATAGAATTAAAATAAAAATAAATTTTTAATAACATATAAGAGAATTGAGAAAATAATTTTTAAAAGTATAATATTATTTTTAAATTGTAATAGAAATTATATTATTAAATAGAAAATAAAATTAGAAATTTTAATGTAAATAATAAAATAATTATAAATTTAATAAAAAATTTAAAATTTATAAATTCGAACATTTAAATTTCAAAAACGAACATTTGACCATTTTAAAAATTTTATCAGTTAAATTACATATTATAAATATAAATTTGAAATGTTAAAACAAACTGATTAATTTTATGAAATATAATATCATTATAATAATATTAATAAACATTAATAAATTTTTGAAATTATAATAATAAAATAAAAATATTAATTATTCATATAAAATATATTTGCATTAAGCTTAAAATCGTTTTTAAGGCATTTTTATATTTTAGTAATTAAGTTATATGTCTAAATAAATACTAAAGCTATATCATTAATATGTAAAATATATATAATTACTTAAGATAAGCTATTTTACTGGAGTTTTATATAAAGCTAAAAAATGACTAAAAATACGACGCACGAGAATCGATTTTAAGGCGTTTTTATTTTTAAGACATATAGTTTTATTACTGCAAATTAAGGCAAATCTAGGCTTAAGGCGAATTTCAGAATATTAAGTAAAATTTATAGAAAAAAATAATCAGATAAATAAAAATAGAATAAAAAAATAAGTAGATTAAAATGAAAGAATAACTAATTTAAAAGCAAGTAGTATCAAGGAGTACAGAAATTACTCTTTATATTTTACCCCTATGTCATATTGCGTAAAACTTTGATTTTGCGTAATGTTATCTAAAAAGAAATAAGTGCTATATTTTTGTTACTCCTCTACTCTTCACTTAATAAATTATGTTAAAACTTATAAATTATTTATAATATTTTATTTTTTAGTTTTTGTAATAAATGTCTAAAATAAAATTATAGTTATTCTATTGATTTTTATGTTAATATGTGATAAAATATCGAATAATATATGAGATTTCTCATATTTATTACCTTTTTTATGCTAATTAGTAAAAAGGGTATCTCCCCTTTGCTTTTTGGCTTTACATAGTATTCTATAACACATCAAAAAAAAGCAAGCATGGAGGTAAATTATGCTTATTCTTCTCTTAGTAATTTTCGGAATAATATGGGTATTTTGTTGGATTTTAAGTAAAGATGGTTTTCCTTTCTTTTCATCTTTAATTATGGGAGGTTTGGCAATCTTTACATTTCACTGTTGGATGTCTATTTCAACCGAACATGTTCTTGATCAAAAAATTGTAATGTATGAGGAAGAAAACACATCGATTGAGCAAAGCATTGGTTCAATAGTAGAAGACTATATGGACTACGAAAGTAATGCATATTCTGACTTAAAAAGTCAAGATCTTATGGAACTTGTAACTAATTTTCCTGAACTAAAAGCAGATGCATTAGTACAAGAAGAACTTGATATTTACATTGAAAACAACCAGAAAATAAAAGAACTAAAAGAAGAAAAAATTGATTTATTAACTATGAAATGGCTATTATATTTTGGCAAATAGTTGATAAAGGACAGATGTACTTTTAATTAAGTACATCTGTCTTTTTAAATTTATAATCAATAAAAATTTTTAAAACTAACTATTTATTTTTATTTTGAAAAATGTTATTATATAAAAAGAATTAATTAAATTTGTCATCAAGGAACGTCCCCATTGACAAAATTATTTTGCCACAAAGGACCGTCCCCCACGGCAAAAATGAATGGAGGGAAAAATGATACCTAGAGAACAAAATCCAGACTATATAAATTCATTCTTAGATTATTCAATAACTATTTTAAACAAATCCCCTAACTCTGTAAAAGAATATAATTATGATTTAGCTAACTTTTTAAAATTCATGATGATACGCTTTAAATTGACAAATAAGACAAATTATGACGAAATTGATATATCATCATTTACTGAAAAAGATTTGGCTAAAATAACATTAAATGATATACATGCATATATCTCACATTTAGCAATTGATAATAGAAGTAAAGCTACTACCCGTGCCAGAAAAATTTCTACTATTAGAATATTTTTCAAATACTTAACTCAAAAAGAAAAAATATTAAAAGAAAACCCTGCGCAAAATTTAGAAACTCCTAAACTAGAAAAACGTATGCCCAAATATTTATCTTTAGATGATAGTAAAAAACTATTAAATGTTGCTAGTCATGAAGATAACAGAAATAATAAAAGAGATTATGCTATCACTACCCTATTCTTGAATTGCGGAATGAGATTATCTGAATTAGTTGGAATTAATATTAATGACATAGATTTTAGCGAATGTAAAATGACTGTTATAGGTAAAGGAAATAAAGAACGTACAATTTATTTGAATAAATCATGTATGATTGCTATAAATGACTACCTATCTACCCGCCCCCCTGCTAATACTATTAAACATGATAGCAAGAATTCAGAGAAAGCATTATTTTTAAGTGAACAAAGACAAAGAATTAGTAATAGAACTGTACAAGCTATAATAAATAAAGAACTTAAACTAGCTGGATTAGATTCAAAAAACCTATCTGTACATAAATTAAGACATACTGCAGCAACACTTATGTATCAATATGGAAATGTTGATATAAGAGCATTACAAGAATTACTTGGTCATAGGAGTATTTCAACTACAGAAATTTATACACATGTAAGTAATGAGCAAGTTCGTGATGCTGTTGAGTCAAATCCTTTGGCAGATCCAAAGAACTTATAATAACTATACATATGAGAGGAATAAAACATGGAACTAAATCTATTTAAACCAATATTTAAGAATATAACTAAATATAATGCCAAAAACTATAATAACTTTATTCAATTTCATAATGATAAATTTGGTAATTCTTATTTTTTTATTACGCTTTTATTTACAATATTAATTATATATATTTTTGTGATGAATATACTTAACAAAAATTTTGTATTATGCCTAATTTTATTATGTGGATTGTTTTTGTTTTTATATTTTCGTTTATTTGTTCCTGTAAAGGAATATAAAGATAATTCAAAGATGTTGAAAAATAACAAACAATTAACTTATACATTTACTTTTTATAAAAATTTTTTTACTATAAATAAAAAGAGATATTATTATTTTAGTTTGCATAAAGTTTTTGAAACAAAAGACTATTTTTACCTTTATATAAATGAGAATAATGCAGCATTACTAAGTAAAGATGGCTTTAAATTAGGAAATTGTAATGATTTCACTAATTTTATAAAAAAGAAATGTCTTTTAAAATATAAAGAATCAAAATAATATAAAGAAAGATAACCGAAGCTAATCTTAGTTTCGATTATCTTTTTGTTGTTTAAACCATTTTAAGAAATTGTCAATTTGTTTGTGCTATTTGGCATCAGTTCTTTTTTGTCTTTTTTCTCGACAAAATCTATTAAAAAAACATATTATATATAAATGGAATGAAAGGAGGAATATTAAATTGTGAAATTAGAAGGAAAAAGAATAGGTTTTGTCTTTACAGGTTCTTTTTGTACATTTAGAAAAACAATTGATCAACTAAAAAATATTATAGAATTAAAGGCTGAAGTGCTTCCTATAATGTCTAATAATAGTTATACTATGGATACTAAATTTGGCAAAGCACAAGACTTTATAGACGAAATTGAAGAAGTTACAGGCAGAAAAATTCTACACACTATTCAAGAAGTTGAACCTTTAGGTCCAAAGGACATGTTAGATATAATAGTTGTTGCCCCTGCAACAGGTAACACTATAGCAAAACTTGCAAATGATATAGTTGACGGACCAGCGCCAATGGCTGTGAAGTCAGTTTTAAGACGCGAAAGACCAGTAGTAATAGCAGTATCTACTAATAATGGGCTATCTGCTTCTGGTGAGAATATAGGTAAATTACTTAATAGAAAACATTATTATTTTGTACCATTTAAACAAGATAATCCAATAACTAAACCTCGCTCACTTGTATTTGACCCAACATACTTAATAAAAACAATTGAATATGCTCTGGATGGTGAGCAAATTCAACCAATTCTTTTATGAATATAAAAACAAAACCCAATTATAATGATTGGGTTTTGCTATATAAAATTTTATTTTAATATTTCTTCTGCTAATTTTTCAAGTGATGGGATATCTATTTCTTTTAGTGCAGACTTTATAGTTACCATTGTATCACATATTGTTATATCTTTCATTTTTGAAAAAGCTTCTTTCATAAGTTTACCTGAATTTGGTGCCCAAGTACCATTTTCAATTATACCTACTTTTCTTTTTTGATAATTTTTGCTTGCTAAATGTCTTACAAAATGATCCATCCAAGTAAATATTTCCATATTATATGTTGATGAAGCAACAACCATTTTATCAAATTTAAATGCATCAGCTAATGTTTTTGATATATCTGCTCTAGCTAAATCAACTAATTCAACTTTTTTAGCACCTTTATTATTTAAAATTTCTACGAATTTTTTTGCTACTTTTTCTGTATTACCATGAATAGATGCATATGCAACTAAAACTCCGTCTTCTTCTGGTCTGTAACTACTCCATGTATCATATTTGTTAATATAATATTCTAAATTTTCTTCTAATATAGGTCCATGTAGTGGACAAATCTTTTCTATATTCAATTTTGAAGCTTTTGCAAGTAATGCTTGTACATTTGTACCATATTTTCCAACAATATTAAAATAATATCTTCTTGCTTCATCTTCCCAGTCTTCTTGGACTGTTCCAAATTTTCCGAAACCATCTGCTGAGAATAATATTTTTTCACTTTGTTCATATGTTACCATTACTTCTGGCCAATGAACCATTGGTGCCATAATAAATTGTAATGTATGTTTTCCTAGATTTAATGTATCTCCTTCTTTTACTGTAACTGATCTACATTTTAAGTCTAATGAAAAGAATTGTGATAACATTTTAAATGTTTGCATATTACCTACGATTTTCATTTCAGGATATTTATTGGCTAAATTTTCTATATTATCAGAATGGTCTGATTCCATATGAGATACTATTAGATAATCTGGCTTTTTACCATTTAAAGCTCTTTCCAAATTTGTTAGCCATTCATCAGTTTTTCTCATATCTACTGTGTCCATTACGGCAATTTTATCATCTAAAATTACATATGAATTATAGGTAATTCCTGTAGGTACTACATATTGATTTTCAAATAAATCAATATCTTTATCATTTACTCCTATATAAATAATTGAATCTGTTACTTTATTATTTTTCATTTAAAACTTCCTTTCTACATTACATACATTAACACACATAAAACATGTAATAAATTTCCTAAAAAAACACATATATGAAAAACCGAATGCATATATTTATGCTTTTTTCCAACTCCATATAATACTGCGCCAATTGTATATATTATTCCACCTGTTAAAAGCATTACAAATCCAGATGTTCCTAATAGCTCTGGTAGGATGTTCCATTTAACTATAATACACCATCCCATAATTAAATAACATATCATAGAAAACATTTTGTATTTTTTTAAATCAATTGCATTTAATGTAATTCCTATTATTGCAAATCCCCAAATTACACCAAATATAATCCAACCTAATGCTGTAGAATATTCTCTTAATGTACATAATGCAAATGGAGTATATGAACCAGCAATCAATACAAATATAGCACAATGATCTAAAATTTGAAATACTTTTTTAGATTTTAGTTTTGGGCTTAGTCCATGGTAAATACTTGACATTGTATATAAAAATAACATTGAAACTCCAAATATTATTCCACTAACTATTCCATATGGATTGTTATGTATTGCACCTATTACACTACATAGCACAATTGTTGCTATTCCAGCAACTCCTCCTATTATATGAGTAACCATATTGAAAATCTCTTCACCTTTTGTATATGTAGGTAAAACTCTTTCAGCTAATTTGGTTCTTTTCATATATGACCTCCTTCATTATTTAGCTATTTTTTTGAATTCATCTACTAAATTTTGCATAGAAATTTCTGTTTGAGTTTTTTCATTCATATTTTTTACTGTAACAGAGCCTCGTACAAGTTCGTCTTCTCCAAGTATTAATACATATGGTATATTTTCTTCATTTGCATATTCTAATGATTTTTTCATTTTTCTATTTTTCATTTCTACTTCTACTTTATATCCTGCTTTTCTTAGAGTTTCTGCAATTTTTAAAGATTCAATTTCTGTTCCCATAGGTATTATGAAGATATCTGTTAAAGCATTTTCTGTAAATTCTTCTCTGTTTTTCAAGATTTCATATATAACATTTAAACCAAAGCTTATTCCTACTGCAGGATATTGGTTTCCATTATTGATAAAATCTGTTATCATTTTATCATAACGTCCCCCACCGCCTATGCTTGATTTTATACTTCCATCTTTTACATATACTTCAAATACTGTTCCTGTATAGTATTCTTGTCCTCTTGCTAATGATGGTGAGAATTGAACATAGTCTAATAAGCCTAATTTTTCTATATATGATTTCAATGTATTTAATTCTTCTACACCTTGCTTTAGAATATCATTTTTATCAGAAAGTTTTGTAAGTTCGTCTGCTTGCATATTTAAATACATAAATAGTTTATCAATTTGTTCATTTTTTAAACCGATTTTTTCAAATTCTTTTTCTAATTCTTGTTTTGTAAGTTTTTCAAATTTATCAATTACTGTTATTGTATCTGTAACAAGTTCTTCAGGAATACCTGCTTCTATTATAATTCCTGATAAGAATTTTCTATTGTTATATTTAATTATTACATCTATTCCAAGTTGATTATATGCTTCAACATATAGTGCAACAAATTCTACTTCTACAAGTTGTCCTTCTATTCCTACACTATCTACATCACATTGTATAAATTCTCTGTCTCTTCCTAATTTTACTGGACCATTTCTGAATACTTCTCCTATTTCATATCTTTTGAATGGTAGTTTTATATTTTGGTTTAATGCTATGTATTTAGCAAATGGTACTGTTAAATCATATCTTAAAGCTAAATTTCTATTTCCTTGGTCTATTACTTTATATACTTCTTTTAAAATGTCATTTTCTTCATCATATTTTAATGCTAATAAGTCATAATAGCATAAAGTTGGTGTTTGTAATGGTTTGAAACCGTATTTTTCAAATACCTTTTTTAATGTGTCTGATATATAATTTCTAATATATTGTTCTCTTGGTGAATAGTCTGTACAACCTTTTACATTTCTTAGTTCTATTTCTTTCATAATATTACATCCTTTATTTATTAAGTTTTTTATTAATATATTTTTCAGCATTTTCTATCATTAATTTTGCTGTTTCAATTTGTGTTTTACATTCATCTTTAGTTACAATATAAAAATCAACATAGTCACTTTTCTCTCTAAGAAATCTTGCTTCACTAACTCTTTTACCTAAATCTCTTGAGAAAATATTTGTACTAATATAATTCTTATTAAAATATGCAATTACTGATGAATGCTTTTTAAAGTCTGTTTGTTCTAGTGCTAAAACTGCTTTTACTGCATGAAATATAGAATAATATGCTCTATTGCTGGCTCCTTTATATTTGTTGACTTTAAATAAAGTTTCTGCTTCTTCTAAGTTTTCTTTTGATTGTTCTAATCTATATTTTGCTAAATCTTGAACTTCCTGCTCATCCATTTAATACAACTCCCTCTTTTTCTACATTTTTATAAAATGTCATATATTTTCTTCTACTATTATAATTATTTATATTTTCAACTAATGGAGATAGTAAAATATTATACTGCAAATCTAAATCATAGCTATAATCTAATATTTCTTTTTCTATTTTTTTGATTTTATCATTTGATAGATTATTTACTAATATTAATATATCAATATCACTTATCTCTCCATTTTCATCTTGTTCTCCTCTTGCATAAGAGCCATATAAAATCACCTTATTTAAATCTTTACCAACAATTTCTAATAACCCTTTAACATATTCTTCCAATATGTTTTTTATTTTATTAGGCAAGTAAATCAACCCCTCTCTCTCCTATGTTCGGTTGCAATAATTATAACATTTATTGCCTTAGAAGTAAAGAAATTTTACTTAATTTTAACCAATATTATAACAATTCCAAGCCATATAATGGCTTGGAATAAATTAATTATAAAAGATTACTTGCTTATTTTTTCTGCATAATAGTTATTAACAACCTTATCATATGGTGCTTGTTTTTCAAGTTCACCTGCTTCAGTCATGATTTCCTGTAATTTATTAAAAGCTTCTTCTTTTAGCACAGGATCTTGTTTCCAAGCATCTATGTCTTTATATTTCTGAACAGAGTTTTCTAATGATTCTATTGTTGTATCAGGGAAAAATTCTTGGATTTTTTCTGCAACTTCAAGCGCTGTATGTTCTTTTACCCATTGCTCACCTTTATATATTGCACGAGTAAACCCTTCAATTATTTCTGAATTTGTTTCGATATAACTCTTTTTTGCACAATATGCTGTATAAGGAACTTCTCCTGCTGCTTCGCCAACAGATGCAACAACATATCCTTTTTCTGCATCTTGTGTCATTGAAGCTGTAGGTTCAAATAAAGTAACATATTCTGCATCCCCTCCTGTAAATGCTCCTGCCATTAAATCAAATTTTATACTATCATCTAATACTAAATCTGTTTGAGGATTAATTCCATTTTGCTTTAATACATATTCTAATGTCATATATGGAACTCCTCCTTTTCTTCCTGGTATGACAGTTTTTCCAACTAAATCAGTCCAAGAAAAATTGTCTGTTGGTTCTTTACTTACTAAAAATGAACCATCTTTTTGAGTTAGTTGTGCAAATACTTCTACATAATCTTCTTTTCCTTCATTATAAACATAAATCGCTGCTTCAGGACCACATAAACCTATATCACTTTGGCCTGCAAGTATTGCTGTCATGACTTTATCTGCTCCTTGACCTGTAGTTATTTCAATATTTAAACCTTCTTCCTCAAAAAATCCATTTGCAATTGCTACATATTGAGGAGCATAAAATATTGATCTCGTAACTTCATTTAGTTGAATTGTGGTTAAATCACTTGTAACTTCTTTTTTAAAGTTGTTATTATAAATAAAGAATACTGAAAGTGCAATTAAAATTACTGCTATAAAACCTATTATTAGCTTTTTCATAAAACCTCCTTTTGCAAATATTACTTAACAAATTTCTTTTCAAGTAAAACTATACTTTGGTACATTAGAGCTGCAACAATTGCAAGAATGATTACACTTGTCATAACTAAATCTAATTGAAATACTTGGCCTCCATAAACTATTAAATATCCAAGTCCTCCTTTTGAAACCAAAAATTCTCCTGAAATTACTCCAACTAGTGAAAGACCAATATTTACTTTTAAAGTATTAAAAAATGTAGGAATATTTGCTGGTATTACAATTTTTGTTAGAATTTGAAGTTTATTTGCTTTAAATGTTTCTGCCATTTTTATTTTTTCTTTATCTGTATGTAGAAATCCATTTAATATATCAAGTATTGTTACAATTAATGATATTGATAATGCCATAACTATAATTGCTGGCATTCCAGCCCCTACCCATATTATTATAACAGGTCCTAATGCTACTTTTGGTAAACTATTTAATATAACTAAAAAAGGTTCAGATACTTTTGATATGAATGATGACCACCATAGAATCATAGCAATAATTCCTCCAAATATAGTACCAAGAGAAAAACCTAAAATTGTTTCAATACATGTAATTTTTAAATGTTCTAGCAAATCATTTGATGATAAATTTAAAAATGTTTTTAAAATTCTTGATGGTTGACTTGTTATAAAACTATCAATTTTTCCAGTTTGAGCAAGGATTTCCCATATTACAATAAATGCTATAACTATTGATATTTGTGTAACTAAGATTTCAATTTTACGAATTTTTTCTTTTTTTAGATATTTTTTTCTATCTTCTGAAATGTTTTGTTCTTTTTTCATCTTCTCATCCCTTTCATTAGAGATTTATTTTTTTGCAACTCTATTATATTTTATGTTATTCTTCTGTATTTGTGAAACTTGCTTACTTTCTTCTAATTCTTTCCAAAGAAGATTAAAATACTGGCTAAACTTTGGACTTTCTCTACAGTTTAATGGAGTTCTATTTTCTATTTCAAAATCAATATTATAAATGTTTTTTACAGTAGCAGGTCTATGTGATAGAACAACAATTCTATCTGACATACTTATTGCTTCAGATATATCATGTGTTACCATTAATGCAGTAATATTTTCATTTTTTAATATTTTATATATATCCTCTGTTACCATTAATCTTGTTTGATAATCCAATGCAGAAAATGCTTCATCTAATAATAATATTTTTGGTCGTATCGCAAGTGTTCTAATTAATGCTACTCTTTGCCTCATTCCTCCCGAAAGTTGTGCAGGATATTTATCTTTAAATTCATATAGACCATATTTTTTTAAAAGTGTATTTACATATTCTTGATCTTCTTGAGTATTTTCTTTTTGAATTTCAAGTCCTAATAATACATTTTTATAAATTGTTCTCCATTCTAATAAATTATCTTTTTGTAACATATATCCTATTTTACCATTAGTGCGTATCTCTCCAGATGTTTTAGTTTCAAGACCTGAAATAATTGAAAGTAAAGTAGATTTTCCACATCCACTTGGTCCAATTATGCTTACATATTCTCCTTCTTCTACATTAAAACTTATATTTTTTAATGCTTCTACTTCACCATTTTTAGCTTGATATGTTTTACATATATTTTTTATTTCTAATACATTTTCCATAATATGCCTCCTACTATATGGTATGCAAAACAGAAAAAAAGAAACATCACAAAATGTTTCTTTTTATTTTCTTTTTTAATTCACTAATTTGTTTATTATACATTTCATTAATTAGTTTTAATTCTTCTTCACTTAAATCTGTCACATTAATTTCTTCATTATCAAACTTTCTTTTTTTCTCATATAAATTCATATTAATGCTCATTTTCTTCATCTCCTAAATTACCAACCCCAATTGATGGTGTTTCAACTGTAGAATTTTTAGAAGCTTCCTCTAATTGAGCTTGTACACCTTCTAAAAATTTTGCAATCTCTCTATTTGTAATAGCACTTCTAGCTTGGTCTGAAATTGAGAAATCATAATCTGGTGAAATTGCTCCTTTAAATATACTTACAACTGCCAACAATTCTGCTTCTGCAATTTTTTGTGCTGCAATAGCTTCAGCAGCTTTTTTCTGCCAATAGAAATTCTCTAACATTTGTTGTAAATTTCCTGATATTCCTTGTGGTTGAAAATCCACAAGACTGTCAAGTCCTTTTTCGATATATTTAGGAAATTTAAAAATTTTTAAAAGATTCTCAATATATTGGGCATAACCACTCCAAGTACACGAAATAATAGTTCTTACGGAAGAAGCTGTTTCGTTAGTTGTACTAAATTTTTTTACTATTTTAATAAATTCTTTTAGTCCAGGGCATTTTTGTTCAAATATTCTATCACATTCTTGTTCAGAACAATGCATTTTTTCGATATATTCACTTTTTAATGAATTAATATATGCTTCTATTGTAAGACTATTAGTATTATAAATTGGGTCATCTTCATGAATTGCTTGCCATGTTACAACTATCTTACTACTTTGACCACTAATAACATTAGCTAATTTCCCTTTAAAATCTAAAAGTGTCTGTTTGGCTTCCTCATTTTTTGCTTCTAATTCTGCTAATTCTGCTCTTTTTGCTTGTATTTCTCTATCCAAATCTTTTGTGGATTGCTCTCTATATTCCGCTAATTCTTTATCTATACTATCTTTTCCAGAAGAAATTATAGATTCTAGAGATTTTTCATCTTCTAGAATTTGTCTAATTCTATCTTTTCCCTCATCAATTTGCTTTTGTAAATCAGACCATTTTTCTGATAATTCTGAAACTTTACCTTGTAAATCAGCATTTATTGTTTCACATTCAGAATTTTGGGCTAAAAGTTCTTGTTGCCTTGCTTGTAATTGTGATATTCCTTCTAAAAGATCGTTTTTTGCTTTTTGATATGTATCTAATTCTTGCTTATGAGAATCTTGTATTAATTTTGATAATGCTGTTTGAGCATATGTTCCTAGAGTAATATTTGAGTATAATTTTGAAATATCATCTCCATGAATCATTGCTTCAACATATTGTAATAAATCACTTAAATATTCAACTTTATCCTCACTACCAATTGGTGCAATATTAGTAAGTCTATTAGCTAATCTTATAATTTCATTTAAGCCATTTTTTCTTATAAAATTAAGTGCGTTAACTAATTCTGGTTCTTCTTGTAACATTTTTAAAAATTCAGCTTCATTTGGACTTATATTTTTTATCATTTTCTTACCTCACTTATAAAAATGACCGATGTATAGACATCGGCTACAATTATATCATGTTTTACATAATCTTGTCAAATATTCATTATTGCTGTTGCTATTTGGAAATATACTAAAATAGAGAAAATATCAACAAGCGTTGTAATTAGTGGTGCAGCCATAATAGCTGGGTCTAATTTTAATTTTTTTGCAGCTAGTGGCAATAAACAACCAAGGGCTTTTGCAAGTGCAACTGTTGCAATTAAAGTTAGTCCAATTACAATTGCAAGTTGTAAATCATCATATTGAATCATTATTCTTATACCATTTACAAATGCTAAAACAACACCAACTATTATTGATACTCTAAATTCTTTCCATAAAACTTTAAAAACATCTTTTAATTCAATTTCATCTGTTGCAAGTCCACGAATTATAAGTGTAGAACTTTGTGAACCACAGTTTCCACCTGTTCCCATTATCATAGGTATAAATGCAACAAGTAATGGAACAGCTGCAAAAGCATTTTCATAGTTTGTTATAATTCCACCTGTTATAGCAGCAGATAACATCAATATTAATAACCATACAATTCTATTTTTGGCATGTTTAAATACTGATGTTTCAAAATATCCTTCTTCATTTGGACTCATAGCTGCCATTTTTTCAAAGTCTTCTGATGTCTCATCTTGTATAACATTGATAGCATCATCAACAGTAATAATACCTACTAATCTATTTTCATTATCTACAACAGGTAAAGCATATAAATCATATTTATCAAATATTTTTGCTACATCTTCTTGATCTTCAAGTGTATTTACTGAAATTACATTTGTTGTCATCAAATCTTTTATAACTTGGTCTTTTTTAGAAATTAATATTTCTTTGATATTAACAATTCCTAGTAATACTCTATTTTTGTCTAGAACATAACAGTTATATATAGTTTCTGAGTCAATACCAATATCTCTAATACGTTGCAATGCTTGTTCTATTGTCATAGATTCTTTTAAATCTATAAATTCTGTTGTCGTTATACTTCCAGCACTATCTTCTGGATATTGTAATAATTCGTTTATAATTTTTCTATCTTTTTTATTTACAGCTTTTAAGATTTTCTTTACAACATTTGATGGCATTTCTTCAATCAAGTCAACAGTATCGTCCATAAATAGTTCGTCCATAATGTTCTTTAATTCTGTATCTGTTAAATCTTGAATAAGTTTTTCTTTCATATATGGTTCCATATATGAAAATGCCTCACCTGCTTGTTCTTTAGATAAAATTCTAAATAATTTAACTACACTTTCTTTATCAAGTTCTTCTAATAAGGACGGTATATCAGCACTATTTATTCCTTTTAATTCTTCTTTTAAAGTATTAAATTTCTTTTCTTCTATTAGTTTTTTTACTTCATCTATTTCCATCTGATATACCCCCTTTTTTTTTTAATTTCTATTCTACTACTTTTTTCCATAAACCATGTTTATTGCAATATGCATAAATTACTGTTCCTGGATGGTAACAGAATTTTGCAACTGCTTCATCTCCTGGTTTAAAATACACTGTTTTTTCTTTATTTCCATTTTTGAATGTTACCCATTCAATATAATGATCATCTTCCATAACATGATTTACTTTTACTAAAATTTTATTGTCTTGAACTTCATATGTTGGTACATGTTTTTCAACTGCTGCATCAACTGAGTTTGGAACTAATGTTTTCATTTCTTCTCCACAACATTGAATTCCACATTTACAATTGCAATCCTCCATAACTTTTACGATTGCACCACAATGTGCACATTTTTTGATTACTAATTCTTCCATAATCTTACTTCCTTTCTATTTATTTTTTACCTACATAATAATTTTTCTTACCTCTTTTAACTATTATGTATGCATTATCAATAAAATAATCATCTGATAATGTAGTTGTTGCATCATTAATCTTGTTACCATTAACTGAAATAGCTCCACTTGAAATAAATTCTCTAGCTTCTCTTTTGCTTGATGCAGCTCCTAATTTTACAATCATATCAGAGATATTTATATTACTCTCAACTTGTTTAATATCTTGCTCATCAAACAAATCTGTAATATCTTGTTTAGTTAAATCATCAAATTTATTGTTAAATAAACTTTGTGCAAGTTTTTCTGCTCTTTCATATTCTTCTTTTCCATGTAAAAATGTTATAATTTCTCTTGCTAGTGCTTTATGAGCTTCTCTAAGTTCTGGATGTTCGTTATTCTTTTTTTCATATTCTTCGATTTCTTCTTTTGATAGAAATGTATAAATTTTTAAATAATCAATTACCATTGAATCTTCTACATTTACAAAGAATTGATATAGTTTATAACTTGAAGTTTTATTTTTATCAAGCCATAATGCATTTCCTTCACTTTTACCAAATTTCTTACCTTGTGAGTCTGTTACTAATGGCATTGTAAATCCATACACTTCATCACCAGTTGATTTTCTTATTAAATCTATACCAGCTGTTATATTTCCCCATTGGTCTGAACCTGCACATTGTAAATCAACACCTTTATGCTCGTGTAAATATTTAAAATCTAATGCTTGTAAAATCATGTATGAAAATTCAGTATATGTAATTCCTGTTTCTAATCTTCTTCTAATTATATCTTTGTCTAACATATAATTTACATTAAAGAATTTTCCATAATCTCTTAAGAAGTCAATAACATTTATATCTGCATACCAATCACCATTATTTACAACTTCAAATCCAAATATTTTTTCTACTTGCTTTTTTAAACATTCAAAATTATGTTTGACTAACTCTTTACTTTGCATAGCTCTTTCTGTGGTTGGTCTTGGATCTCCAATCATTCCAGTACCTCCACCAACTAATAATATTGGATGATGTCCTGCATCTTTTAATCTTTTTGAAATTAAGAAACTAGATAAATGACCAACATGTAAACTGTCTGCTGTTGGATCTGTACCTATATAAAATGTTAAACCACCTTTGTTTAATTTTTCTTCTAATTCAGGACTTGATATATCTTTTATTAGTCCTCTCCATTTTAAATCTTCTACTAGTGTCATTTTAGTCCTCCTTTATTTATGTTATTTTAGCATAATCTAGCTATTTAAAAACAAAAAATATGGTGAATTTCTTACCACCATATTTTAACACACAAAAAATCAAAAATCAATGTTTTAATAACTTATTTTAGCTCATTTAAAGCTTTTTCTGTAATTTTATCTTTGTCAAAAATTCTAATAATCACTAATGTTAATATTGTAATAATAAATGTAATACCATATATCAATAGACTAACTTTCCAATTTCCTTCAGAAAAATATTCACCAACTATTGTAGAAGATATTACTGATGGAAATCTACAAAATGTAGCTATTAAAATAAATCTAATTGGTCTAATTGGAAGTAATCCTCCAACATAAATCAAAATATCTTTTGGAGCACCAGTTATAGCAAAACATATAGCTAAAATAAATTCTATATTCTTAGGGTTTTGAAATATTTTGCTTTTTTCTATTTTATCAATTTTTTTCTTGTCAAATGATTGTTCAATAAATTTTCTTCCATATTTTCTAACCAATAAGAATATTAATGTTGTTGTAAGTGCAACTGAGAAAAATATGAATAAAGTTCCTCCCACTGCCCCATAACACATTCCAGCTAATATTTCTAATGGTTCACCTGGTAATATAACTAAAAATATTTGTGCAAATTGTAATCCAATTAATGTTAAAAATCCATAAACACCACTTTCTTCTATTCTTGCTTTAAAAGCTATTTGTCCTTCATGAGTTGATAGATTTTTCATTACAGGAAACAAATATGCTATAATTCCTACAAATAATGAAATTGCTATTATAAAAATTAATACTTTAATTATTGTTGTTTTCTTTTTTTTACTCATATATTATTCCTCTTTATAATTATATATCTATACCATCTTAAATTCAAGTTCAACTTTAAATAAATCTCCATCTAATTTTAAAGTAAACCTGCCTTGTTGTAATTCTGTTAAGTTTTGTGCTATAGATAATCCTAATCCGCTTCCTTCTGTTGTTCTAGATTTGTCCCCTCTAACAAATCTTTGCATAAGTTCTTCTGCTGATATATTTAATCTATCTTTTGAAATATTTTTAACTTCTATTAAAACATTTTCTCCGTTTTCTTTTACATCTATATAAACTCTAGAATTTTCTAGTGCATATTTTGAAATATTGCTAAATAAATTTTCTATTACTCTAAACATATATCTACTATCTGCCATAATATTTATTTCGGTAGATTTGCAATCTATTATTACAGATAGATTTTTCTTTTCAAACTTGTCTTCAAATTCTCCAACTGCTTGTTTTAAAAGTTCTAATATGTTTAGTTTTTCTAAATTTAGCGAAATATTACCTGTTGAAATTTTAGATGCCTCAACTAAATCCTCTGTAAGTCTTTTTAACCTTTGTGATTTATTATCAAGTATTTCTATATATTCTTTTGCTTTATTATTTTCAATATTTTCTTGTTTCAATAAATCAACATAATTAATTATAGAAGTTAATGGTGTTTTTATATCATGTGATACATTTGTAATCAATTCAGCTTTCATTCTTTCACTTTTCATTCTGTCTTGAATAGCATTTTCAAAACCATTTGAAATATCATTAATATAATTTACTACATTATGCATTTCACCAGAAAATTCATTTTCTGGTAGTTCTGTTTGATTATTGCCTTCATACATTTCTTTTAATTTATTTTCTATTTGAGAAAAATCTTTTACAAATTTTAAAATTTTATATGTTACAAAACATATTAGTAAGATTTCCATTATAAATGTAGCAAAATCTACTTGTCCACCAAATATCCATAAAATAAATAGTGATATTATAACAAATCCAACTGCATAAATATAAACTTTTTTAGTTATAGTTGAATATGTTATTGTTTCCCATGTTTTAGTTATTTTTTTGTATATTTTTAATATTATTTTCCAACACCATTTTAAGACTTTTCCTGTTATAGTTGTATTTAAAAATTCTCTTGCCTTAATTCTTTTTATAATAGTATATAATGTTATTATAGATAGAATATATACTACAAGACAAGCAGTAATTACTATTGATATAATAGCTCTATAATCATCATTTATTCCACTTAAGAATGCAAATGGAATTACACCAATAGTTATTGCAAAAAAGATTATTAATTCTAATGGTATTTTGTCAAAATCATTTAAAGTAATTTTATCACTATCTTTTTTATGTCCTATAGACATTATAAGATAAATAATAATTAATATTAATAATACTGTACTTACAGGTATTATAAAATAACTATATTGTTCAAATGGAGCTAATTTCTCTAACATTTTACTTATTACAGAATATTGAGAACCTTCTGCAAAATCTTCTACATATGAACTATATATTTGAAAATCTTTAACATTAGTAGTTGTATGTGTAGTGATTTCACTACCTGTTGTTTCATCTAATTGTATAGAATAATATGCTTCAGTAAAATAGTCAAAATATTGTGATCCTGTTTTTTGTATAATTTCTGAATCTGATTCCAAATCCCCATAGATTATGTTTACTTTTTTAGAGTCAGGATTTTGTCCTATATAAGCTTTTATTCCTTCAATTGTACTTGTATTTGCAGTTAATTCAACATTTGTAAGTGCTTTATTATTATACATAATTAGAAAGTATCTATTTTTAATATCATAACTATAATAACCTGCTAAATGATTTGCAAAAAAAATTTCATTCTCACCATCTTTTATACTTTCATATGAACTATTATAATGTATCAATCTATATGTTTGGTCTCGCAAAAATGACATATATTCTGTTGCAAAGTCTCCTGATTGAAAATACCTCTCTTTATTATAATAAACATTCTCTTTTGCTGTAATAGATATAATTGATAAAGCAAGTGAAGCTATTAGTATAGGAATTGTAATATATGACAATATTTTTAGAATTTTACTATTTTTCATGGTATATCCCTTTCTCTAATGAATTTCTTCCATTTTATACCCTACACCCCATATTACTTTTAAATATTTAGGTTCTTTAGGATTAATTTCTATTTTTTCTCTTATGTGTCTTATATGTACAGCAATAATATTTTCTGCTGCATAATATTCTCCATCCCATACATTTTTATATATTTCTTCAATAGAAAATACTTTTCCTTTGTTTTCAGTTAAAAATTTTAAAATATTATATTCTGTTGGTGTTAATTTAATTTCTTGTCCATCAACAGTCACTTTTTTTAATTCGTCATCTATTGATAGTTCTCCATTTTTTATAACACCTTGTTTTTCTTCTATTGCCCCTAATCTTGTATATCTTCTTATTAATGCATTTACTCTTGCTATTAATTCAATGGGATTAAATGGTTTTGTTACATAATCATCTGCACCTATATTTAATCCATTTATTTTATCTATATCTTCAGATTTAGCAGATAAGATTATTACTGGAATATTTCTGTTTTTTCTAATTTCTTCTAGTGTTTCTAATCCATCTTTATTTGGCATCATGACATCTAATATTGCTAAATGTATTTCGTTTTTATCTATTACTTTTAAAGCTTGTTCACCATCATATGCTTTAAAGATATTATAATTTTCTTTTCCTAAATAAATTTCAATTGCTTTAACTATTTCTTTATCATCATCTACTACTAATATGTTATACATTTTGTTCCTCCTTATATTTCATCTATATTATAACAAATATTTTATTAAGAAAAAATAGATAATTTGTTAAGAATTTATTAATTTACAATAATTTAGCCCAAGCTCCCAACATAAAATAATATGATTGAGAACTTGGGCAGGAGTTAGACGGCTTTAATTACTGCAAGATAGGTTATACCTCCATTCTCTGCGCTGATTGTGACCCGATAGAGGATATCCTTTTTCAGGTTAAGAATCCTAACAGATCCTCCTGCCTGAATTGTCTCCTCTAGATTGTTTGTTGTTACCTGACCATAAGTGTCAAGAACTTCTACCTTTTCATCAGTAAAAGCCGATCCATCAGCTCTGTTGATTCTGATAGAATCAAATTTGCCAACATGGTCATCAAAGTAAATGGCAACTGAAACATTCGTTTCTTCACCATTAATCAGCTTAAGCTCCTGAGGGTCATACGAATAATCACTCCCCGGTGTTTTAAGAGAAAATGGTGCATCATTAGAAGCGGTCATTGCTGTTGCCCAAAACTCTTCAGGTTCAGGCAAAGGTGTAGGTGCGGGTGTGGATGTGGGTGTAGGTGTGGATTCAACGGTTGCGCTTACTGCACCCTCACTATTAGTTTGTTGCGGATACGTGGTCGGTGTCGGTGTGTTTTCGACTGTTGCTACATTATCTCTAGGCATCTCCTTGGGAGACAACTTAGAGACAATGACAATCACCGAAATCACGATGATAATAGTAAGAATACATACCCCTGCGATTACCCATGGTTTCTTGTTCCGGCTCATAACAAAAACTCCTCTTTTTTAAATTTAGCCATTAAGCTATATATTAATTATATCACAACATTTACATAAAATCAAACATATGTATTTCTCTTACTTTATATATTCTCATTTCTAATAGTTTCAATTATATTTTGTTTGTTTATTTTATTCAATGAATATTTCATTATAATACCAACAATTACTGAAATAAATATTATAGAAATAATTATAGGTATTGTCGGGAAAATGAATGATAAATTACTTGTAACATCTGCACCAATTACAACCTTATAAATCCAATACGAGATTCCTGTTCCTAAAATAATTCCTATAAACAATGATTTACAACCATAAAATATACTTTCTAATCTAATCATTTTATTAAATTCTTTTTTTGTCATGCCTATTGATTTAAGCATTGCAAATTCTTTACTTCGTAAGTTCATATTAGTTGTAATTGTATTAAAGATATTTGTTACACCTATTAGTGTAATAACAGTTATAAATCCATATAAGAATATTGAAATTAAAAGTACCATTCTATTTTGTTCATCTGCTTGTTCTTTATAATTTGTTATAATAACATTATCATATTCCGCTTCCAAATCTTCACAAAGTTTATATGGATCATCTGAATCGATTCTCATCAAATAACAAATATAATTTCCTATTTTATCTATAAATTCATCACTTACAACAAATGTTCCTAAAGATGTATTTGTGTCCATTCCCATTGGTGCTTCATCAGTTATTGAAACAATTTTTAATGAAAAATCTTTGTTAATATTAATATCATTGCATGATATTACATCATTTTCATTCAAGTTTAGAGCAGGTACTTTTTTATTGTTTTCATCAAGTAATAGCGTACTATCACAATAAATTATACCATCTTTGCATTTATCATAGTCCTCACCTATTTTCTTTATATATCTTTTATATTCATCTTTACCTAATGAAGTTAAATTAATAGTTGGAACTTCTTCAATATAATATTCATTTATTTTTTTATATTGTTCAGAAAGCTTTTGTATTAAATCTTTACATTCTACTGTAATATATCTCATAATTGAATATTTATCTAATTTATATTTATTAGCTATTTGATTAAGCATCTCATAATTTTCTTTTGATTCTTCTATTAGATTATCATTAATTGGATTTCCTACAAGTACATTATAATTCATTTCTTTATAATAAATTCCAGCTATATCAAACGCATAGTACATAAAAGATGTAAGAGAGATAAATACAGTTATACTTAAAACTAGAGAAATAACTGTAGTTCTATATTTTTTCTTGTTTCTTTTTAAATTCTTATATGCAAGAATTCCACCAATTCCAAAAATTTTATTAATTATTTTAGGACATTTGATTTTTTTAGGATTTATTTTTATATCTTGCTCACTTCTTATTGCATCTATTGGAGAAATTTTTGAAGCTCGTCTTGCAGATACAATACATGATAAATATATTGTTAAAAATCCTAAAACAATGCTTAAAATTACAACTGATATTGGCATACTAAATATAAATTCGATTTCAGTTGAAAACGCACTACTTCCTATTAATATTGTTGTAATTTTTATTAATATAAATGTTGCTAAAATTCCAACAAGAATTCCTATAGGAATTGAAATTAATCCCAATAACATTCCTTCAAATAAAACATTACTTTTAATTTGTTTTTTTGTAGCTCCTATACTTGATAACATTCCATACTGCTTCATTTTTTCAGTAATTGATATAGCAAAACTATTACGTATAACAAATACGCTTGTTACAATTATAATTCCAATAATTATACCAGCTAAAGAATATAACATTGTTGTCGTGTTATCAGATCTAGAAACACCTGACCATCTTAGTAATTCTTCATTTACATGATAGTTTTCTATTCCCATTTCTTCTGATAATTTATATGTATCTTTTATATCTTTAAATTTAACTAAAATATTTACATTATCTCTTTTTTGTGTTAAAAGTGTAATTACAGTATACCCTGGAGAGCTATAGTCTTCTATTTCCATATTCGGTCTTTCAATGATTCCTACGATTGTAAATTCTCTTGTTTCTTCAGTTTTCAAGTATTCTTCTTCATAGCCATATTCCATACTGTCTTTAGGATTGTTATATGGATTATTTTGACCTAACTCATATCCATCTTCAGTTAATCTTTTGCCTATATTTAATGTGATTTTATCTCCCACTTTATAATTTACTTCTGCATTATCTCTTATATGTTCGGGAATTAATAATTCATTTGAATTTTCAGGAAGTCTACCTTCTTTTAAAATTATTCCGAAATTATTTAATGCTGTCTTGTCAAATTCCATTAAATATAAATATGGTTTGTAATCATTTTTACTTCCATCAAGCTTACTATAACCTATATCTTGTGTAAAAAAGTAACTATCAATATTTCTGTTTTCTGTTATATATTTTTGGTTGGTATTTGAAATATTATAAAACAATGTATGGTAATCTCCGTTTTGTGTTTTACTTCTTTCTAATAATGTTTGTTGGAAACTTGAAAACACACCAGCAACAGCACAAATCAAAGCTGTTGATAATATTATTCCTATACATGTTGCAATTGTTCGCTTTTTGTTTAATTTTAAACTTCTTATTGTAAATTGGTTTAAACTTTTCTTCATTTTTAAACCTCCCCTTTATCCATTTTTCTCATCTTTTATTATTCTTCCATCATCAATAGTTATAATTCTATCTGCCTCTAGAGCTATTTTTTCATCATGTGTTATTACTATTAATGTTTGTTTATATTTTTTGTTTGACAATCTAAGTAATGAGATTATTTCTTCTGATGCCTTACTATCCAAATTACCTGTTGGTTCATCAGCTAACATTATTGCTGGCTCATTTATTATTGCTCTACCGATTGATACTCTTTGTTGCTGACCACCAGATAACTGGTTTGGTAAATGTTTTCTCCTATTTTCTAAATTTAAAGTTTTTAATAAGTTATCTAGTTTCTCTTTAGAAACTTCTTTTCCGTCTAAATTGCGTGGTAAACATATGTTTTCTTCAACGTTTAATATTGGTATTAGATTATAGAATTGATAAATTAAACCTACTTGCCTTCTTCTAAATATTGCTAGATTATCATCATTTAGTTGATAAATATCTTGACCATCAATATAAACTTTTCCACTTGTAGGTCTATCAACTCCTCCTAACAAATGTAATAATGTTGATTTTCCACTTCCTGATGCTCCAACTATTGCTACAAATTCTCCTTTTTCTACTGAAAAAGAAATATTATTAACTGCTTTTACTTCATTTTCACCTTTTCCATATGTTTTACATAGATTTTCTACTCTTAAAATTTCCATACTAAAATTTCCTTTCTAATTTTATTTGATTATATACTATCTTTTTAAAGTGACTATAAAATGACTTTATAAAAATTTATTGAGAAATTATTTAGTTGACATATTATAAATAAAAGTTTATAATTATTATGATTTCATTTTTTGAAAGGAGTAGTTTTTATGCCTATTACACGGGGACATTCCGAGGCTCTGAAAAATAATAAACAGCTTTCTCAAAAGAAGGCTATGCAAAATCAGAGATCCAGAAGAACTGTCAAAAAGATTGGTCACACACCGCGTAACCCGCCTATGGTAAAAACTCAAAACTAGTTCTATAGTATAGAACTAAAAGACCCTCGTCGCCTAAAATAGCAACGAGGGTTTTCTTATTACTTTTCACCACCCCAAATAGAATATCCGCCGATATGTGATGTTTTAGAATGAATTTCTCTATCTACAAGTTCAAGATTCCCTTTGTCTTGATGATGATGCCATGTGTATTTGTTTGGTGTATCTCCTTGAGAAATTACTTTTATATCTCTACTAGAAAATTTCATTCTAAGTCTTGAGCTAGAGCATATGTTATTATATAGTTTTTTATTTGCTATATAAAAATGTTCTTCCCGACTTTTCTTATAATCTTTGTGTTGCAACTTTACAGTATAAACACTTTTAAACTTTGGAAATCCTTTTTCGTCGAACCTGACTTTGGTAACAGGATGTGTTTTTCCTGCCATTCCCGGCAATCCAAGTTTTAGTTTTGGAAAATAGTCAGCTTTGTAAAAGAGCTTTACAGCTCTTAATTTTCTGCCACTCAAATGTTTCCTTTTATTACGAGAATACTTTTTTATTACATGAAAACTATAATACCGTGCAATTATAAAAAATAAAATTAAAAATACTTTAATTAATATATAACATGCAACAATTATGATTATATATCTCCATGTATTTTCTTTTAATAGAATAGTATTTTCATTTAAGATGTATAACATCAATAATGAAAAAGCTATTTCACTAATATTGGCAAGCCATACTTTCTTCCGAACAATTAAATTAATTGATAAAAACAGTTGGATTACCACAAATATGGTGATTATAATAATTTCTTTCATTGTTACCTCCTACATAATTATGTTTAAGGTTAATAAAAAACGAACCAAATTATTATAACATTAATTTGATTCGTTGTAAAGATTTCTATACATATCCTATTTCTTTTGGTTGAATTAGTTCTTGGACTTTTTCAAGATTCGGAAATTCTTTCTTTTTATATTTTCTTAAAAGACCTGCATATTCTAATTGTAAACCATCAATTATTTTAAAATCTAATGGTTTAATTATTTCAGGCAAGTTATTCGCTTCTGTAATTCCAGAAGATTTTAATACATGTTTTACAAATTCTGCACAGTAAAATGTGTTTTTTCTTCTAATTCTCTTGTTTATACTTACACATGCAAGTCCAATAAAATTAAATTTATATTTTTCTTTATATTCATTAAAGTATGCAATAATTTTTCTCATCTTTTCATATTGTTCCTCTGTTACATTTAATGAATAAACCTCTGTTCTTGTGTTTCTAAATCTTTTAAATGTACCTTTATGTATTCTTTCATGTACAAAACTTCCCCAAAAAGGATTATATGGATGTAATCTGCCGAAGCTATACATTTCTCTTAATTCACAATCTAATGATATAGATACATGTGTAAATTCTTCTTTTGTATAATATTTTATAATTCTTGACAACAATGTGCCTGTATGTGTTAAAACTAAATATATTTTTTTCATTTTGTAAACTATCCCTTCTTTCAAAATATATTATAACACATATTTTATTTTTGAGTATTACATTTTTGTAATATTAATATTTTTTTAATAATTAGTTATTTTAAATATTCAACATATTCTTCTAGACACATATCAAGCTCATTCATCTTTTTGGCATGTTCTTCTCCAACATACCTCCAATGCCATGATTCATATTCTATTTTTGTTATATCTTCTTTATCTTTTGGATATCTTAAAATAAAACCATAGTTTTCTGCATTTTTCAATAGCCATTTATATGCATCTGTTTTTGCAAAACTATTATCTACATAGTTAAAATCAACTGCTAAACCTAAGTTGTGGTCACTTGAACCTGGTTTATTTATATATTCCTCTGTCAGTTTTTGTGCTTCTTCTTGTGTTTTACCCTCTTCTAAATATTCATTCATTTTATTATCATATAATTCTTTTTGTCTTGCTACACTTCTATATGCTGATTGAACCCATATATTTACTATTCCATCTTTCCTCATGTCATTTAACATATCTGTAAGGTAATCTATTGCTCTAGCATCAAATTGTCTAGTTTCATCTATATTAGCAAGATCAACTTCAAAGTCTTCTGGAAGTAAATTATCATAGTTTGCAAGTCTAATTCTCCAATCATCTACTTGTGTTGTATTGCTTGTGTTGTCAGTTGGATTGTTTGTTTCAGTTGAATTGCTTGTATTATTATTGGATGAATTACTATCTGTTTCACCTGCATTTGCTATTACATTTTCTTCACTTGATGTTTTTATAAATTTGTTTTGAAGTATAAATAATGGTATTCCAACTAAAATAAATAATAATATGAGAGCTACTAATACTACTCTTTTTATATTTAATTTTCTACCACCATATGTTTTCGCCATTCGTTTGTCAAGCATTCTTTTTGGCTGATATCTTTTCTTTCTTTTCATATTTCACAACTTCCATTATAAAAAATTACTACTTCTATTTTACTAGAAAATAAAAGAAATAGCAAGTAATATCGCTATTTCTTGATTTTTTTAAGATTTAATAATATTTTCTATATTTCCTATTAAATACAAAGGTATATTTATTAACCAGTCCTCAACCTTATAATCTGACATTGATGTTCTTACATTAATTTTAGTATTATATTTTTGAGCAAATACTTTTAAGCTTTTTGCTTGTAGATTTTCGCTTGATTTTACTTCTATAGGAACATTATATCTACCTATTTGAACTAAATAATCTAATTCAGCTATCCCTTTTTCTGCAGACCAATAAAATATTGGAAATGTTGTATTTGATTTTAATTCAGTTAATACAAATTGCTCGGTTAATGCCCCTTTAAATTCAACAAAAATTTCATTTTCTTCTAAAATTGTTGTTGCATCAATTTTTGACATTGCACATAGTAACCCAACATCTAACAAATAAAGTTTGAATGCACTAAAATCCTGATATGCAGATAATGGAACTTTACAGTCATTTACTCTGTTTATTTGGTATACAAGTCCACAATCAATTAACCATGATAAAGCTAATTCATATTCCCTTGCTCTTGCTCCTTCTTTAATAAGTCCATAAATAAATTTTTTGTTTTCTTTTGCAAGTTGTGTTGGTATATTATTCCATAATTGCCTTATTCTAGGTACTACAGAATTTGGTGCATGCTTAGAAAAATCTTGTTCATACGCTTGTAATAGTATTTCTTGTTTTCTTCTTACTTCATTAAAGTCTTTATTTTCTATATAAGAAGCAACTACTTCTGGCATGCCTCCTATATAAAAATATTGTTTTAAATATTGTTTTAATTTGTCTGCAAAAACAGTTATCAATTGAAAATCATTTTTTTGTATTAATTCAACAAGTTGCTCTTCACCCAATGCTTGTAAAAATTCATAAAAGCTTAATGGATATAAGTCTAGAAAATCAACTTTCCCTACTGGAAATGATGTTCCTTCATGCATTGCAACTCCTAATAGTGAGCCCGCTGCAATTATATGATATTGGTTTGCTTTTTCATAAAAATATTTCAAAGCAGTTAATGCTTTTGGCGTTTCTTGAACCTCATCAAATATAATTAAAGTATTTTCAGGCTCTATATTAACATTTGATTCAATTTTTAATCCTTGAATGATTCTATCTATATCAAAGTCCCCAGAAAATAATTCTTCCATTCTAGAGTTATCATCAAAATTTATATATGCACATTTTTCATAATAATTTTTTCCGAATTCCTTCATAAGCCAAGTCTTTCCAACTTGTCTTGCTCCTCTTAATATTAAAGGTTTTCTAGTGTTTGAATTTTTCCATTTTATTAAATCATCAATTTTTTTTCTGTACATTATAATCACCTCTATTAATATTATACGATAAAAATGCACAAAAGTCAAACGACTTTTGTGAATTTTATCACATTTTTCAAAGGACTTTTTGAGTTTCTTACACATTTTTCGGAGGACTTTTTATTTAATCACAAGTTCATTGTCTTTACAATCAACAACAACTTTAGTATTTGGTAAAATTTCTTGAGTTAAAATTTTTCTTGCAATCAATGTCTCAAGTTTCTTTTGAACAAATCTTTTTAAAGGTCTTGCACCATAAACTTCATCATAACCATTATTAATTAAATAATCCTTTGCAGATTGAGTTAATTCAAGTTTAATATGTTTATCCTCAAGTCTTCTTTCTAGGTCTTTAATTAGAAGTTCAAGTATTTTAGAAATTTCATTTTTACGAAGCGGTTTATAAAATACTATTTCATCTAAACGGTTTAAAAATTCTGGTCTAAAGCTTTGTTTTAATAAGTTTTGTACCTTTTCTTTTGCTTCTTCAGAAATCTCTCCATTTTCTTGAATTCCTTCTAGTATATAGTCAGAACCTAAGTTTGATGTTAAAATTATTATTGTATTTTTAAAATCTACTGTTCTTCCTTGTGAATCTGTTATACGTCCATCATCAAGAACTTGTAATAATATATTAAATACATCTGGATGTGCTTTTTCAATTTCATCAAACAAGATTACTGAATAAGGTTTTCTACGAACTGCTTCTGTTAATTGTCCACCTTCTTCATAACCTACATATCCTGGAGGAGCACCAATTAATCTAGATACAGAGTATTTTTCCATATATTCAGACATATCTATTCTGACAATATTGTGTTCATCATCAAATAATGCTTCAGCTAATGATTTTGCAAGTTCAGTTTTACCAACACCTGTTGGACCTAAGAACATAAATGAACCAATTGGTCTACGTGGGTCACTAATTCCTGCTCTTGAACGCATAATTGCTTCAGATACTTTTTCTACTGCTTCATCTTGACCAATTACTCTTTTATGAAGAATTTCATCTAAGTGAAGGATTTTTTCTCTTTCTCCTTCCATAAGTTTTGCAACTGGTATTCCAGTCCATCTAGAAATTATTTTTGCTATTTCTTCTTCTGTTACTTTATTTCTTAGTAATCCATCTTCTTTGCTTTTTTCTGAGATTTCTTCTTCTTTTTCTAATTCTTTTTGTAATTCTGGCAATTTTCCATATTTTAATTCAGCTGCTTTGTTTAATTCATAATTTCTTTCTGCTTTTTCAATCTGAGCATTTACTTGTTCAATCTCTTCACGTAATTTTTGAACTTTTCCTATTGCTTGTTTTTCGTTTTCCCATTTTGCTTTCATTGCATCAAATTTAGATTTTAGTTCAGCTTTTTCTTTTTGGATATCTACTAAACGTTGTTTAGAGATTTCATCTTTTTCTTTGCTTAGCGCTGTTTCCTCTATTTCTAATTGCATGATTTTTCTAGATACATCATCTAATTCTGTTGGCATTGATTCCATTTCTGTTTTGATTAAAGCACATGCTTCATCAACTAAGTCTATTGCTTTATCTGGTAAAAATCTATCTGATATATATCTATGTGATAATGTTGCAGCTGCAATTAAAGCATTATCTGCAATTTTTACACCATGGAATACTTCATATCTTTCTTTAAGTCCTCTTAAAATTGATATTGTATCTTCTACAGATGGTTCATCAACCATTACTGGTTGGAAACGTCTTTCAAGTGCTTGGTCTTTTTCAATATATTGTCTATATTCGTTTAATGTTGTAGCACCAATACAATGTAATTCTCCTCTTGCTAACATTGGTTTTAATAGATTTCCTGCATCCATGGCACCATCTGTTTTTCCTGCTCCAACTATTGTATGAATTTCATCTATAAATAATATGATTTTTCCTTCACTTTTTTTAACTTCTTGTAATACAGCTTTTAATCTTTCTTCAAATTCTCCTCTATATTTTGCTCCTGCTACTAATGACCCCATATCTAATGAGAATATTGTACAATCTTTTAAACCTTCTGGAACATCTCCTCTGACAATTCTTAGAGCTAATCCTTCTGCAATAGCTGTTTTACCAACACCTGGTTCACCAATTAAACATGGATTGTTTTTAGTTTTTCTTGATAAAATTCTAATTACATTTCTTATTTCTTCATCTCTACCTATTACTGGATCTAATTTTTGTTCTCTTGCCATTTGAACTAAGTCTTGTCCATATTTTTTAAGTACATCATATGTTTCTTCAGGATTATCTGTTGTAACTCTTGTGTTTCCTCTGACTTGTGATAGTACTTTTAAAAATTCATTTTTTGTAATATTATATGTTCTAAATAAGTCTTTTAATTCTCTATTTGCATTATCAAAAATTGATAACATTATATGTTCAACAGATACATATTCATCTTTCATTTTTTTAGCTGTAGTTTCAGCATTTGCAAGAATTTTATCTACATCTTGTGAAACATAAATTCCATCATTTGGACGTGCTCCTCCAGTCATTTTAGGTTTGTTTGAGACAATTTTTCTTACTTCATGTTCAATTGCTTCTTCATCACCAATTTTTTTGATAAGTTCTTTAATTAAACTATTTTCTTGTTCTAATAATGAAAGTAGTAAATGCTCTTGCTCTATTTGTGCATTTTGATTTTCAATTGATATTGTTTGCGCATTTTGTATTGCTTCTATTGATTTTTGTGTAAATTTTTGAATATTCATAACTTTCACCCTCCTTGCTATAATATTCATATGCAAACAGCACATTCTTATAAAAGATGTGCTGTTCGTTTCTTTTTACATTTAATATTATATCACTTAATTTTAGCACTGTCAATAAGAGAGTGCTAAAATTATAAAATTTTTTCTATTTTTAATAATTCTTTTTTTAAATGAATACCTCCTGCATATCCAGTGAGTTCACCATTAGTTCCTATAACTCTATGACATGGTACTATTATTGATATAGGATTATGTCCAACTGCTCCACCAATAGCTTGTGCTGACATTTTATTTATATTTTTTTCTTTTGCAACTAATATAGCAATGTCTTTATATGTTACAGTTTTACCATAAGGAATTTGTAATAAATAATTCCAAACCATTTTTCTAAATTCTGTTCCTTCTAGTTTTAATGGAATTTTTATTTGTGGTTCTTTACCAATAAAATATTCTTTTAACCAATTTCTTGTTTTATCAAATACATCTAAGTCATATTTTTCAATAAATTTACCTTTTACTTCTGGCTGACCATGTATCCACAAATTTGTTAAATTAGTACCATCACTTAACATTGTTATTATTCCTATAGGAGAATTATATTTACTTATATATTTCATTTTTGCTCCTTTTATTCTACACTCTTTAAGCTACCAATCATATCAATCTTCTTTAATGCAAAATAAGTAACAATATTTACTATTATTGAAAATACAATTGTGATTGCAGTTGCATATACATAACTAATTGGTTTTACAACTTTTTCAAATCTTAGAATATTTATTTCACATGTACCTAATATGTACGAATTCAAAAAATAGCCTGCAATTAATCCAAACAAAATACCTATTAATGTTAAAAGTATTGTCTCTCTTGTCACATAATCATATACCTCTTTATCATAAAATCCTAGTACCTTTATAGTTGCTAATTCTCTTATCCTTTCACTTATATTAATATTTGACAAATTATACAATACTACGAAAGCCAATAAACCCGCAGAAACAATTAAAATAACAACTACATAATTTAATGAATTCATTGTATCATCTAATGTTTTCATTGTTGTCGCTGTTAAAGTAACTGTTGACACTTCATTTTTAGCAACAATCTCTTGCATTAGCGAATTTTCTTGTTCTTCTGTTAGATTATTATCCTGAAGCATTAATACATTCGTACTATACTCTTTTCCATAACTTTTTTCATATAGTTCTTTAGACATATATACATAATGGCTAACATAATTTTCTGTTATTCCAACAACTTTAATTTCTGCCTCTTCATCATCTGATGTTGTTAGTTTTATTGTATCTCCAACTTTTGCACCAATTAATTCAGATAATTTATCTGTTATTATTACACCATCTTCAGATAATTCAAATTTTTCTTTGGTTTTTACATCTCTTAATTTTATTGTTTGATCAATTTCATTTTTCTCTTTTGGTACAATTATTTGAACAGTTTCGCTTTGCTCATCTTTTGCTGATGTTCCAGACACCATATATGTTTCTAGAATGTTTTGGATTTCTTCTTTTTGACCTAGTTCTTCTATGTAACTATTTATTTGCTCTGATGTTAATGTAGTTTTTAAACTTACTTGAATATCATAGTTGAATATATCCTCATATTGGTTTGGTAATATTGATGATATAGAGTCTTTTATTCCAAAACCTGCTAAAATTAAAGAAGTACATCCTAAAATTCCAACTATTGTCATTAGAAATCTTTTCTTATACCTAAATATATTTCTTATGGTTACTTTTTGAGAAAAGTTTAATCTTTTCCATATAAAAGTTATTCTTTCTAATAATACTCTTTTACCATATTTAGGTGCTTTTGGCCTTAATAAGTTTGCTGGAGTATCTTTTAATTCTTTCAATATTGAATATAATGTTGCACCTACTATGCATATATATATCAACCCTAATCCTGTTGAAGAATATTGATGGTTAAAAGAAACTATAAACTTAGGTAATGTATACATCATTTCATACATATCCCATATTATTCTTGGCAATAATTGAAAGCCAATGTTCATTCCAATTATTCCACCTATAATACATGCTAAGCTTGAATAAATCAAGTATTTTAGTATTATATGAAATTTATTATATCCTAATGATTTTAATGTTCCTATTTCTTGTCTTTGCTCTTCTACCATTCTGGTCATTGATGTTAATGATACTAATGCTGCTATTGCAAAAAATACAATTGGGAATACAATACTAATATTTTCTACACTTTTTGTGTCTTGAATGAAACTAGCATATCCTGCATTTTGTTGTCTATCTAATATATACCATTCAGCTTTTTCTATTTCTGCAACTTGTTCTTTTGCATCTATTAGTTTTCCTTCTGCTTCTTCTATTTTAGTATTAAATTCTGCCTTACTTGTTTCTAATTCTGCTTCTGCATCAGCAATTTCTTTTTTCGAACTCTCTAGTTCTTCTTTTGCTTCAGAAATTTGTGAATATGTAGACTTTTTTGTTTTTTCAAGTTGTTCCTCTTGCTTTTCTAGCTCTGCTTTTGCATTATTTAATTGAGTTTCTGCTTTTTCTAATTCTGCTTTTCCACTTGAAATTTGTGTATCAATTTCAGTTATTCCAGCTTCAATTGATTGTTTATTACTTTCATATCCTTGTTTTGTTGCTTGTAAAACAATAATTTCTTGCTCAAGTTTGTACTTTGTTTCTTCATCTTCAGCTGTTTGAAGTTCATTTTGTTTATTTGCAATACTACTATCTATTCCACTAATTGCAAAATTCAAATTATTTAATGTTTCTTGTAATTCAGCTTTTTGGTTTTCAGCCTGTTTAAATCCTTCTTCCGCTTCTTGTTTTCTATTATTTAATTCAGTAGTATTACTTTCTATTTCAGCTTTTGCATTTTTTATTTGAGCTTCTGCATCAGCAAATTCTTTATTTGCCTTTGCTTCATTACTTGCAATTTCAGCTTCTCCATCTTCTATCTGTTTTTTTCCATCATTTATTTTATTTTCTGCATCTAATATTTGCGTTTCTGCATCTTGTTTTTGAGTATTAAACTCTTCTTCTGATTTTGCAATTTCGTCATTTGCCTCATTTATTAATTCTTCATATCTTGCATTTTCTCTTTCTTCTTTTATTTCTTCAATTTTATCTTTAGTTTCTTCTACATAATCTTCATATTTATTACTTGCTGTTTTATATTTATTACTATCTTTTAACTTTACATATATTTCTGTATACACTTCTGAATTTACATTTTCTTTGCTTACATATATAAAATAATTAATTGTACCAGTTCCAAGTTTTGTACTTCCTCTTTCTCTTGATATGTATAATGGACTATCTACAACTCCTACTATTTTTAATTTTTTATTTTTTAGATATTCAGTTTCTTCTTCCTCTGTTTTTTCAGGTTCAATTTCTATATAATCACCAATTTTTTTATCAGTTCCTATTAAGAAATTTCTCTCAACAACACATTCATCTTCATTTTGTGGCATATTTCCTTCTACTAAAACTGCTATATTTACATCATCAATACATAATATTTTGGATACTATTTCTTTTTCATTTGTTTTTATAATACCATCTCTACTATATGTTCCATAAACACTTTCTACATTTTCAATTTGTGAAATTGCGTTTATATCATCATTTGTTAATCCTAATGTAGACATTACTTGTATATCATAAACATTTTGATTTTTATAATAAGAATCTATTGAATCTACCATGTCTGGTGATGATGCTCTTAAACCAGCAAAAAAACCTACACCTAATAAAGCCATAAGTAAAATAGATATAAACCTTTTATATGTTCTTGTAATTTCTTTAAATGTATCTTTTAATAATGCCTTTTTTACTTTCATTTGCATCACTTCCAAATTTTTATTTTTTATAAATTATTACCATTCTATATTTTCTACTGGTACAGGATTCTCATTAATTTCTATGCTTTCTGCTGTTCCATTTTTAAATCTAATTATTTTATCTGCCATAGGAGCGATTGCAGCATTATGTGTAATTATTATTACTGTCATATTTTCTTTTCTAGACGTATCTTGTAGTAGTTTTAATATTTGCTTGCCAGTCTTATAATCTAATGCACCTGTTGGTTCATCACATAATAATAATTTAGGATTTTTAGCTATCGCTCTTGCTATAGCGACTCTTTGTTGTTCTCCTCCTGAAAGTTGAGATGGAAAATTATTTTTTCTATCTCTTAAACCAACTTTTTCCATCACATCATCAAGATCTAATGAATCTTTACAAATTTGAGTTGCTAATTCAACATTTTCAATTGCTGTTAAATTTTGTACTAAATTATAAAATTGGAATACAAATCCAATATCTTCTCTTCTATACTTAGTCAATTCTCTATTTTTTAATTTTGCTATATTTTTTCCATCAACTATTACATCTCCAGATGTTACACTATCCATTCCACCTAATATATTAAGTGCAGTAGTTTTTCCAGCACCTGATGGCCCTACAACAACTACTAATTCACCTTTTTCAATTGTAAAATTAGTATTATTTAATGCTTTAATTGTAATTTCACCCATTTTATATTCTTTACATACATTTTTTAATTCTATATATGGCATAACAAACACTTCCTATTAATTTTTTCAAGATAAGTATATCATATTTTTAGTTCATTGTATATCAATCAATTGCATAAATTTAGCAATTATTTAATAAGTATTTGAACATCAATTGTATTATCAATCAATTTTTTAAACTTTTCGCCATCTGTTATATCTCCAACTATACTACCATAATGTGTTGGAATTGCTATCTTAGGTTTTATTATATTTATTAATTCAGATGCTTCTTTATAATCCATTGTATATGTTCCACCAATTGGAATAAGTGCAACATCACATTTAATTTGTTGATTTTCAGGTATTATATCTGTATCACCTGCAATATAGTATTTTATACCTTCTATTTCAATAATATAACCAACCCAGTTATTTTCTTTTGGATGGAAATGTTTATTTATATTATATGCTGGTATTGTGTCCATTTTGTAGCCTTTTATATTGTAAGTTTTATTAGGCTCTACAAATATTATATTTTCTTTATTATTTAGTTCTTTTATCGTTTTAGGTGCAACTATTATTGTATCTTCTTTTATAACTTTTTTAATATCTTCTGGTGAATAATGGTCATAATGGTCATGTGTTATTAGTATTAAATCCGCATCATGTTTTTCTTCATTTATTCTAAACGGGTCAATATAAATTATAATTCCTTTCGTAATTTTTATTGAACTATGACAATTTATTTCTATCATTTCTATCACCTCTTCAGTATATTATCACATTTAATTTAAAAATAAAAGTAATTAATCTACAATTTTTACTCCAATTAAATATAATAAATCAACTGCTTGAAATGTGTTGATTGATGCACCTTTTATATCTTCTAGTGAAACTGCAATTCCTTCAATTATGCTATCAGACAAATCTATGTTTTTTAAACTCGTCTTAAAAAATTGTGTTTGAGTTAAATCTGCTTTTTGAAAATATAAATTTTTAAAATTATTTTCTTGAAAACTATTATTTCGTACACTAGTATTTTTAAAAATCACATTTTCAATAGTTGTGTTTGAAAAATTTGCATAATTTAAATTTGTTTCTATAAAACTAACATTATATAATCTAGCTTCAATAAAATTACAACCCGTCATTTTACAATTTATAAATTCACATCTTATAAATATACTGTTTTCAAATGAGGTGTTTGAAAAGTTACAATTTTCAAATTTTATATCTGTAAATGTATTTTTCTCAAGTTTACTTTGTGTTATTTCAGTATTATTCATAATGTTTTTTTCGAATTCTATATCATATATTTCTATATCTTTTAATAGTACATTTTCTATTTCTTTATTTGATAATTGTTCATCACTTATTTCTTCTATTAACTTTTCTGTTTTTTCTAAATTATTTAAACTTTTTGGTTTTACTATATTCATTTATAATTAATCTCCTTTTTATATAATTTATCATAATTTAATAATAAGGGCAAGAACTATATAAAACGCTCTTAACTTGACATAAATTTCCTAATGATGTATAATTAATATAGACGTTCCAGTAATAACTGGTTTTTGAAAATGCTCATTGAAAATAAAAAAGGAGTATACTTATGAAAACAATAGCAAAGCCCGTCATTACTAACCTTAAGCCCGGTGAGAAAAACATCGGGTTGCAAGAGGCTATTGAAAAAGGCTTCTTGGAAGATCTCCGGCATGTCTGGGTTGTCTCTGGACAGTACATCTACAAAGATGCAACTGAAGAAGACTATCCGTATGCAATGACATCTGTGTACCGTGCCGCAATGGAGACCGATAAGTACATGGTGCATACCTCCCTTGGGTCTGCACATGCTGAGTCGAGCTACTACTCCAAAAAGGAACTTCGTGAAAAGTTTCCCGAGCTTTACGGCATCCACTATTACACCAAAAAGGAACTTCGCGAGAAGTTTCCTGAACTGTTCCGCCTCAATGGGCAGTTGCTTATTCAGTGAAATACAGAATAAGCAAACAGGCACCAGAAGCTTAATTGTTTCTGGTGCCTGCTTATTTATTTTCCTAATATTCTTTTTATTTCTTCTTGTCTTTTAACTTTTTGTGTTGTTGTTTTAACAAGTTCTTGGTCAGTCAAAATCATATTTTTAATATATTTATATGGTGGAAATGTTTTGTTTATTTCTTTTATTTGTTCCCACAATATTTTTCTTAAATCTTCTTCTGTTGCATTTGGATATAATTGTTTAGCAACTTCTGGGTCATATACAATTTTTACAGAAAGTTTATAATCATTTTTATCTTTTTCGTCTGGAATTCCATAAACTATACATTCTTTTACTAAATTCAATCTATTTATAACAATTTCAAGTTCATCAGGAAATACTTTTTTGCCATTTTTTAATACTATCATATCTTTTTGTCTTCCTGTAAGGAATAAATATCCTTCTTCATCAAAATATCCTAAATCCCCTGTGTAAAACCAACCATCTTTTATTACTTTGTTTGTTTCTTCTTCATTTTCATAATATCCAAGCATTACATTTGGTCCTTTTACACGTAATTCACCTATTCCGTTTTCATCTTTATTTACTATTTCAACCTCTACATTGTCCATTGGAAATCCTATTGAACCACTTTTCTTTTTCTTTACATTCTCCGCAGAAATTACAGGTGATGTTTCTGTTAAACCATATCCTTGAACTAGTTCTATTCCTAAATCATTAAAACCTTGTGCAACTCTCTTATCTAATGGTGCTCCTCCTGAAATTATAAATCTCATGTTTCCTCCAAGAGCATCATGTATAGTTTTAAACAATTTTTTTCTTATATCAATTTTAAATTTCAAAAGAAAATTACTAATTTTCTTTGCTGTTTCAACAGTCTTTGTTTTTCCTTGTTTTTCTATTTCTTTTTCTATATTTTTATATATTGCTTCAACTAAAAGTGGAACACCTACAAAAACTGAAACTTTATATTCTTTTAAATTTTGAGCAACATATCTTAAGCCATCTGGAAAAGCTGTTGCCAATCCAACTGCAAGCATTACTATCATTTCTGTTGAACCAAATATGTGATGAAATGGTAGGAAGGCTAAATTCACATCAGTAGGTCTAAAATCTTCAACTAATAGCATTGCATATACATTTTCTGCAATTCCGTATTGTGATAACATTACAGCTTTTGATTTAGAAGTTGTTCCAGAAGTAAATAATAATATAGACATACCATATGAATCAACTTCATTATTAATGAACTCGTTATTACCTTTTTTTACAAGCTCTTCTCCTTCATCTTTTAATGTCCAAAAATTTTTATAACTATCTTTTTTAGACATACAAATATATTCTTGTATATTTGAGTTTCCTCTTTGTTTTATTTCTTCAATATTATCAATATACTTTTCATCAAATATAATTACATCTGCTTTACTTCTAACTAGACAACTTTCAAGTTCATCAACTTGTAGTTCTTTGTCTAGTGGAACAGAAACCATGCTACCAAATAAATTTGCAAGATGTGCTACTACCCATTCATATCTATTTCTTCCAACTATTGCTACTCTTTTACCTTTTAATCCTAAGTCAAACATTTTTGTTCCAAAAAAATTAATATCTTCTAATAATTTCTGATATGTTATATTTTCATATGTTACATCTTTTTCGCCATTTTTATGTTTTAAAATAAATGCTGTATTATTAGTAAATTCTTTTGCCGAATTATATATTATCTCTTTTATGTTTTTAAACTCTTTAGCATTAAAATATCTTTCTCTTTCCATATTCTTTCTCCTTTGCTATCTAGTTTTCGATACTAGATTATCACATAAAAGAAAACTTGTCAATATATATTGACTGGTCTTTATAATAACTTATTTCATATATTTTATTTCAAAAGTAGTTCCTTCACCTTCTTTTGAACTACAAATAATATATCCATTATCTCTTTCTATAATACTTTTAGCAAGAGCAAGCCCTATTCCAATACTATTTTCTGATGAGTTTTTTCCTTTATAAAATCTTTCAAATATATGTTTTATATCTTCTTTTGCTATTCCAACTCCTTCATCTCTAATTGTTATTTTTGTATAAAAATTGTTTTCTTCAAATTTAATATAAATATTTTTATGATTAGGTGTATGTTCTATACAATTCTTTACAATGTTTGTTAATGCTTCTAATTGCCAATTATAATCTCCAATGAATTTTGAACTATTACCATTTACAATGATTTTTTGCTGTTTTATGTCTAAAGGAATAGCTAAATTTTGAATTACATGATTTATAATTTTTTCTACATTTATTTCCTTTTTTGTAAATACTGCTGTTCCTGAATCAATTTTAGATAATTTTAATAATGCTATTACAAGCCAATTAAACCATTCAATTTGTCTATTAATTTCATGTAGAAATTTTTGCCTTGTTTCTATTTCCATATCAGGATTATCAATAATATTATCTAGCATAATTGAAATTGATGTTAATGGTGTTTTTAATTGATGTGATATATCTTCTATATTTGTTTGTAAAGTTTTTTGAGACTTTTGCGAATTAGATGCTTGTTCTTTTAACATAACAGTTGTTTTATATAATTCATTACTTAAATTACTAAATTCATCTTCGGAGTTTTCACTTATTTTTAAAGTATAGTTTTTGTTATTAATTGCTTCTATATATTTTTCTATTTCTTTTATTTTTTTGCTCTCACTTCTTGAATATATATATAATATAACTAATATAGCGAATACTAATATTATTATACTCAAAATATTAATTATTAGTAACTTATTATTTGTAATTTGCCCTATTGCATTTTGATTTTCTATATTAATCCCATATTTTATTAAAGTATTTTTTCCGTCTTCTATTTCTTCATTTTCCAAATTTAGTATAGAGATTATTTCCTCTTCACTTACATTTGGATAGTTTTTTTCAATGTTACCAATAATACCTGCTATTACATTACTTGTTATTCTTTGATTATTTTTTAATTCGTTTACTGTAAATAAAATATTTGTTGCTATTATAATTATTGTTAATATTATTATTGGTATAATTATCTTTTTATTTTTTAATATTTTCATTATAAACTCCTTGCATTTTTTAATCAGTTACTCTGTAACCAATTCCTCTAACTGTTTCTATTATTTTAGCATCTTTGTCATCTAATTTTTCTCTAATTCTTTTAATATATACTGTAAGAGTATTATCATTCACAAAATTTCCTGCAATGTCCCAAATTTGATCTAACAATTTTTCTCTTGTAATTATGATGTTTTTATTACTAAGTAAATATAGTAATATTTTATACTCTAAACTTGTGAGAATGACTTCTTCACCATTTTTATATACTCTTGCTGTATCTATATCAATAAGAATGTTTTTGTGTTTAATTTGATTTTCGTGCTTTGTTTCTTTTTGATATCTTCGTAATACACTTTTTATTCTTGAAATTAATTCTCTTGTTCTAAAAGGTTTTATTACATAATCATCTGCTCCCATATCTAGTCCTTGTACAACATCTGTTTCTTCGTCTTTTGCAGTTAAAAATATAACTGGATAATTTCCTTTTTCTTTAATATGTTTACAAATTTCATATCCTTCTCCATCTGGTAATGATATATCAAGTAAAAAGAGTTCGTATTCTTGTTTTTCTATTTTGGCAAGTGCTGTTACAATATTGGGTGCAACATCAACTTGGAAATTCTCTTGCTCTAATGAATATTTTAATCCCATTGTTATTGTTTCATTGTCTTCTACTAATAAAATCATATTGAACACCTCAAATAAATTATATATTTAAAACGCAAATAAAGCAAGGCAATGCCCTGCTTTATTTGCTGTAAAATGGTTGGTTAATCGTCAGTATTGAAAACGTTTACATCTTTCATCGCTTTTAAGTGTGAATGGATAGCAAAAATCAAAAGTAGAAATGCCAACAAAATAGATATAATCACCCAAATAATCATAGAGTATAAGAAAGCTTCATATGCCAGCAAGATACAAAGCACGCAAAGACATATTGTAAGATTTCTAACAGCACTATTGAGGTGATACGAAAAGATTTTGTCTTCTCTTGTCATATCATCTACCACATCATTCACTTTCGTATCCATACTATCAACCATATGGTAAAAGTCGATTCCCGCGAATAACAATATGATGCCATATGCAATTATGAGTACTATATTCACAATTGTGTTTATATCAACAAACCATGTTATAACTACACACATCATATAAGCCATCAAAACTATTGCAATAGACATAACCTTAAAAAACCGTTTTTCCATTTTTTCCATGAATGATTCCTCCTAAAATAAGTTTATTTTTAGATTTTAAATAAATTGCTACTTGAGCATTTATTTTATGTTACTATTGTATAATATTTCATCTATTTTGTCAATTACATTAAAACAATGGATAGTTTTAAAATTTTGGATTGCACTTTTATTTTTTTTAGTATATAATCTCCATTAGATAATTTTACAACGGAGGTATTATATACTAATGGAACATTGGAGTGTAGAAGATTACAAAAACTTTACTGATAGCAAAAAAAGGAAAACCAAATATAGAGCTAACAAAACGTCTGTTGATGGTCATACTTTTGATAGTAAAAAAGAAGCGGAATATTATTGTGAATTAAAGCTTAGACTACAAGCAAAAGAAATTAACGGTTTTTGCTTACAACCAACATTTATGCTTGCACCAGGTTTAAAGTATAAAGCTGATTTTATTGTATTTAATTCTGATAATTCATATGAAGTTATTGATGTTAAGGGCGTACGAACAAAAGAATATATTGCAAAAAAGAAAGTTTTTGAAGATAAGTATAATATTAAGATTAAGGAAATTTAAAAAGCACACAATGTGTGCTTTTATTTTTGTTCTTCAGTTTTTAATATGTTTTGTTTTTCTTCTTCTGTTATATATTCATATTTAACCATTCTATCTAAAACTTGATTTTGTCTTTGTTTTGCTAAGTCTGGATTTTTGGTAGGTGCATATACTGATGGTGCGTTAGGAATACCTGCAAGCATACTACTTTCGTATTCAGTCATATCAATAGGTTCTTTGTCAAAATATCCATTTGCGGCCTCTTTGACACAGTAATATCCATCTCCAAAGTAACTTGTATTAACATATAGTTCTAAAATTTCATCTTTATCACAATTTTTTTCTATTTCAAATGCCATAAAAATTTCTGCAATTTTTCTTAATGCAGTTTTTTCCTGGGTAAAATATATGTTTTTGGCTAATTGTTGTGTTATTGTGCTTCCACCTTCTCTTAGTTCAAAACTTTTAATATTTGTCCAAACTGCTCTTCCTATAGAAATAATATCAATTGCACCATGGTCATAGAATCTGTGGTCTTCGACTGCAATTACAGCGTTTAAATAAAATTCTGGTAAATCTTCAATTTTGGTATAATTTTCTTGTGATTGTATTTCTGCAACTTTATCTTTTACACTAATTTCATTTAGTGCTTGTTTATAAATTGTATATCCTTTATATGTTACAATTCCTACTGCAAATAAAATGATTAATATTATACATATAATTATTCTTTTTAAAATTTTCATAACCATCACCTTTATTTAATTATATTTTATTAGTATGACTATAAAGTGACTTTGAAAAATAATAACTTTTAACTAAAAATCGCAATAATTTTAGGTAGAAAAATTATAAATCCTACAATTGCAGAACCAATTGCTAAAATTAAAACTGCTCCAGCTGATATATCTTTAGCAAGTTTTGCTTTTTCATTTTTTTGTGGACTAACCATATCAACTATTGTTTCAATCGCAGTATTAAATAGTTCTGCAGATATTACTATTACAATGGCTATAGTTATTATACTCCATTCTATTAAATTAAGTTTTAAATATATTCCTAATATTATTACTAAGATTGTTGCTACTACATGAATTTTCATATTTCTTTCTGTTCTAAAAGATGATGCAAATCCTTGTAATGCATACTTAAAACTATTTATTAATTTTTTACATTCTTGTTTTGGGTTCATATTTACTCCTTTTCAGAAAACCTTTTTACAGGAATAAAGTTTTCTGCGAATTTATATTTATCTCTATTTTGAATATAGAAGAAACCTATGGCTGAAAATACTATTGCACCTATAAAGTTTACTATTAAATCTCCCATTGTATCTTTAAGTCCTATATCTAAATATCCTCCTGAGATACTAGTTTCTTTTGGTTGTCCATCTGGTGTAGTGCTGTATATCGTTGTTTTATTTATATCATCTATTGTAACAACTCTATTTTTTCCTTCTGGGTCAAGTGTAACTGTTGATATGTCTTGCACTATTGTATCTTTTTGCATATCATAATTTAAGAATTGATCAGCCCCATATTCAAAGAATTCCCATAACACTCCTATTGTCATAGAAAAGCAAAATGTCACTAAAGCAACAAATACTGGTGATAATTTAATATGAAATCTTTCAGAATTATTTAATATATCTATTAAAGAAAATCCTATTGCGGCACATAAGAATCCATTTAATGTATGTAATATTGTATCCCAGTGTTTAAATATTCCATAAAAATTTTGTATCTCTCCTAGAATTTCAGCTGAGAATATAAATAATAATATTATAATTTCAAGTAAATTCGGTATTTCAATTTTTAATTTTTGGTTAATCCAAAAAGGAATTAAAAATAATATTAGTGTCAATAAACATAAAAATACACTCGAAAAATCTCCATCTAAAAATCTTAAAATCATTATTATTATTACTATTCCTCTTAATGCCAGATACCATGCTAAACTGGATTTTTTGTTTTCTTTATATAAATCTTTTATTTTTTGAATTTGTTTTGACATATTTCTTCCTCCATAGCTATATTCTAACATTTATTATATTTAAAATCAAGGAATTAAAAAGAAAATGACCTTGCAATTGCAAGGTCACTTTTCAGAGTGTCACAAATCCCACACTTTATAGAAAATGTGGTTCTGAAGTTGATACCGTACTTTGATGTTAGCTCTGTACGCCAACTGTTCCGGAGATGTCCTATCCGGGTTGTAAAAATACAGTGCACCTCCAGATGCGTACTCTTCAGGGTCGTTGCCTGTTGCCTCAGCAATCTCCCACAGCCGTCCTTCGGTCGGGTCTTCTCCATTAATAGCAGATTTTACTGCTTCGATAGTCTCTTCTGAGACATCTTGGAATGTAATAGGAGCGCCACAAATTGTGACTTTTCCATTTATTACAGAAGAAAATCCGTTGCCCAAGACCTCATAAATGTTATTAACATTTTTGAAGTCACCAGTGTCAATCAATCTGTTAAGAATAACAGCTGCCGTAGAAACCTGGCCTTCATAGTCTTGGTTGCCTGCCTCTGCATAGACACCCATGCAGAAGTATTCGAATTCATCTTGGCTAATCTCGTAGCCTTCAAATTCGTACATAGCAGGTTCTGCAGTAGGTTCAGGGGTAGGGGTAACAACAGGTGTTGGAACAGGCGTAGGCTCAGGTGTAGCAGAAGGTGTAGTTTCGGGCGTTGGTGCTTGCTCAGGGGTCTGAGTAGCAGTTGGTGTCGGTTCGGATGCTTGTTCTTCAATTTCAATCAAATTGTTTTCTCTTACTTGCACTGCTTGTGCCATATATGGCTGAAACAACACAATTGAAAAAGCAATTCCGACCAAAATAGTAAACATCACGAATTTGTTAGACCGGTTCTTCATGCGAAAAACACACTCCTTTTAAAAAAATATTTGTAACTATTATTATACCACATTTTACATAATTTTTCAAATTACGTAAAGTTTATTTTTGGGGCATATATTTCAAATCTTCTTTTTTGTATTGTTCTGGCTTAAGACCGACCTTTCCTCTCATATAATCTAATAATAATATAATTAAGATTGTCATCATACAACCAACTATAATTATTGTGTTTGCAGAATCTGTATAATTTAATAACATTGCTCCAAACAAGCTTATTAATATTGATGAGATATTATAAAACATATTTCGTATTGTTGCTAATTTTGTTCTGATTTTTCTATTAGTAAAATTATTTAAGTATCTGTAAATAAGTACATTATATGCACCCTTTATAGCACCTTGAAAAACAAACAATAAAACAATAATTACTTTAAAAGTTGTACTTGTTCCAATCATTGCAAGAAATCCTATAATAATGCATGATATTGTTAGAGGTATTCCTAAAACAGCTAATGTTTTATTTCTAAATCTTTTGTGAATAAAAATCTGTGCTTTTGCACATATTGCTGCCACTATTTGTGATATAGCAAATATTATTCCAAAATAATGCTCAGGAATAGATATTCCTTCTAATACACTACTTCTAAATGTAGTTAAATTATATATTAAACCAGAAACAAGTCCAAAATATAACAACAAGCAAAATATTATTGGTAAATATGGATTTAGTACAAATGCATATCCTGCTATTAATGATGTTATAGCATCAACCACATAATATCTTGATGCCCCTATTCCATCTATTTCAGAATATAAATTTCCTCTCTTTTTTCCAATAGGTAACGAATCATATAGAATATTAGTTTCACAAACTGTTTTCAAAACATATCCTATTGCGTCTATAAAATATCCTATTAATAATTGATTAAAATTTTGTATAATTAATAAAATAAAAGAAAATAAACACATACATATATTTGCTATTACTAAACTTCTTTTCTTTCCAATTTTATCAACTAGCAAACCAATTGGAATTTGTAAAGCAAAACAAGAAGCTGTAAAAAAAGCTTCTCCAAGCATAACTTGAGAGGCAGAAAAGTTTTTAGCTTGCACCAAATACAAAAAGATAATTGAATAATAAAACAATAAATCCCATGACAACATCTTATATATTGGATATAATCTTGCATTTATTTTTTTGTTTTGTATTTCTTCTGTATTGTTCATTTTCTACCTCTCTTTTAATAAACTTTTAGTTATTAACTAATCTTTGTGTTTCTTTAGCAATCATAAGTTCTTCATTTGTTGGAACTACATAAACTTTTATTTTTGAAGTTGGTTTTGAAATCTCTTTTTCTTCTCCTCTCATATTATTAGCATTTTCGTCTATTTCAACTCCCATAAACGCTAATTTTTCACATATTCCTTTTCTAATATTTATTTGATTTTCTCCAACTCCACCTGTAAATACTATATAGTCAACTCCGTTCATTGCTACAGCATATTTTGCAATATATGAAGCGATTTCGTATTTGAATTTTTCAATTGCTATCCCAGCTCTTTCATTTTCTCCATATGATGCTGATTCAATTTCTCTAAAGTCTGGAGCTAGTCCAGAAATTCCTTGTACTCCTGATTTTTTGTTTAAAACATTTTCAACTTCATCTGCTGTCATATTTTCTTTTTTCATTAAAAATGTTACTACAGATGGGTCTAAATCTCCTGAACGTGTTACCATTGGAATTCCTCCAAGTGGCGTTAAGCCCATACTTGTATCAACTGATTTTCCACCTTCAACAGCACATATACTTGAACCTTGTCCTAAATGGCATGTAACTATTTTCAAGCATTTAATATCTTTTTTAACTATTTCTGCAAGTCTTTGTGATACATACATATGTGATGTTCCATGAAATCCATATTTTCTTATATGATATTTTTTATAATATTCATATGGTATTGGATATATATATCTTTCTTCTGGCATAGTTTGATGAAATGCTGTATCAAATACACCTACCATTGGCTTTCCTGGCATAACTTTTTTACAAGCTTCTATTCCCATAATTCCTGCTGGGTTATGTAATGGTGCTAAGTCAATACATTCTTTTAATATGTCTACAACCTCATCTGTTATTATTACTGATTGATTTATTTTTTCTCCTCCATGCACTAACCTATGACCTATTGCTGATATTTCATCCAAACTATCTATTACTTTATATTCAGGATTTGTTAATTGTTTTAATGTAAAGTCTATGGCTTCATCATGTGTTTTGGCTGGATGTTTTATTTCAACTTTCTTTCCGTTTACTTTATGTGTAATAAAAGCCTCATCTTCTCCAATTCTTTCATATTTTCCAGAAGCAACAACTTCTTCATTTTCCATATTTATTAATTGATATTTTAGTGATGAACTACCACAATTTAATACTAATATTTTCATTTTTCTCTTTCCTTTCTTTTATGCATTAATTACTTTTTCAGTTTCTCTTGCAATCATTAATTCCTCATTAGTTGGAATTATAAATACTTTTACTTTTGATTCTGGTGCTGAAATTTCTACCTCTTCTCCTTTTACATTATTTAGTTTTCCTTTTATTTCAACACCCAAGCAATTTAATCTCTTGCATATTTCTCCTCTAGAATATGGTGATTTTTCGCCAACTCCAGCAGTAAATGTAAGTACATCAATTCCTCCCATTGCAACTGCACATTTGGCAATATAACCTGCAATACTATAATGATATACATCTAAAGCAATTCTTGCATGTTTTCCTCCAGCTAATGCTTCTGCCTCAATATCTCTAAAGTCTATAGATACATTAGAAATTCCATAAACACCTGATTCTTTATTTAGTATATTTTCCATCTCATTTGCATCTAAATTTTCTTTTTTCATGATATATGTTACAACAGATGGATCTAAATCTCCTGAACGAGTTCCCATTGGAATTCCTCCAAGTGGTGTTAATCCCATACTTGTTTCAACTGATTCACCATTTTTTATTGCACATATACTTGCTCCTTGACCAAGATGACAATTTACAATTTTTAAATCTTTTATATCTTTTTCTAATAATTCAGCTACTCTATTTGCCACATATTGATGTGATGTTCCATGAAATCCATATTTTCTTATTCCATATTTTTCATAATATTCATATGGTATTGGATATACATATTTGTCTTTTGATATTGTCTGATGAAATGCTGTATCAAATACTGCTACCATTGGTTTTCCTGGGATTACTTTTTGACAAGCTTCTATTCCTAATATTGCAGCAGGATTATGTAATGGTGCTAAAACAGCATTATCTTTTATACCTTGAATAACCTCATCTGTTATTAGTACAGATTTTTTAAATTTTTCTCCTCCATGAACAACTCTATGTCCAATTGCATCTAGCTCGTCTAAGCTTTTAAATATTCCATATGCTTCACTTGTTAGTCTTTCCATTACAAATTGGATTGCTTTTTCATGGTTTTTTACAGGATGTTCAAATTTATGTTTTTCTCCTTTTACTTTATGTGTTAAAAATGCATTAGGTTGGCCAATTCTTTCATAATAACCTTTTACAAGCATTTCTTCTGTATCAGTATCTATTACTTGATATTTTAATGATGAACTTCCTGAATTTAAAACTAATATTTTCATAGACTATTCCTTTCTTTAAATATTTTGAGCTTGGACTGCAGTAATTGCAATTACTCCTGCTACATCACTTGCACTACATCCTCTTGATAAGTCATTTACGGGTTTTGCAATTCCTTGGCATAAAGGTCCATATGCCTCTGCTTTTGCTAATCTTTGTGCTAATTTATATCCAATATTTCCTGCACCTAAATCAGGAAATACAAGTACATTTGCTTCTCCTTTTAATGGACTTCCTTTTGCTTTAAATTCTGCAACTTCTGGAATTATTGCAGCATCTAATTGTAATTCTCCATCTACTAAAATTTCTGGAGCTTTTTCTCTTACAAGTTTTGTTGCTTCTATTACTTTTTCAGTTGAAGCTGAATGAGCGCTACCATATGTTGAATATGATAACATTGCAACTTTTGCTTTTTCTCCAACTAATTGTTCAAAACTTTTACTTGATGAAATTGCAATTTCTGATAATGCATCTGAATTTGGTTCTTCATTTAATCCACTATCTGCAAATATAAATGTACCATTTGAACCATATTCACAGTTTGGAACTACTATCACAAAAAATGCTGATACTAATTTTGTGTTTGGAGCTGTTTTTAATATTTGTAATGCTGGTCTTAATGTATCTGATGTTGAATGACATGCTCCTGATACTAGTCCGTCTGCATCTTCATTTTTTACCATCATCATTCCAAAATATACTGGGTCTAGAACTAATTTTTGTGCTTGTTCTTCTGTCATTCCTTTTGCTTTTCTTAGTTCAAATAATTTTTGAGCATATTCTTGTGTTCTTTCTGATTTTAGAGGGTCAATTATTTCTATGCCTTCTATATCTATTGTATTTTGTTTTGCAATTTTTCTGACTTGTTCTTCGTCTCCTATTAGAATTATTTTGGCATATCCTTCTTGTTTTACTGTTTCTGCAGCCTTTAAAATTCTAATATCTGTTGCTTCTGGTAATACAATTGTCTTAATTTGAGTTTTGGCTCTTTGTTTTATTTCTTCTATAAATGACATCTTTTTTCCTCCCTATCATTTTTTCTTTTTTTAATATATCACAATGGGTTAGAAAAAACAAGAGATTTTGACATTTCAATTGGTCAATTGGGACCGGGTCTTTTTTGGCACGTGCCAATTGGGACCGGGTCTCTTTTGTCAAAATGACATTTGGTGCCGGTTCTCTTTTGCCAAAACTTAATTTTAAAAAAAATGAAATATTAATATTTTAAGAACAAAGCTTATAGGAAGCCCCCAGCTATGATTTTGTTCAAAAAATATTAATATTTCATCTTATATAATTAATAATATAATCTATTATTATAATTCATATTATTATTTAACATATTGTTATTCATATTTGTGTTCATATTGTTCATCATATTTCCGATAAAAACCTGTTGTTGAAATAGTAATAAATTTTATTGAATATATATCGCAATAAACCAAACTATCATTTTCAAATGATCTAAGTAATATGTAACTTGCTCCAACATCTTCTAAAATACCAATTCTATCAACTAAGTTGTTTGTTCCAATTAAAAATTCAACTCTCATTAGTCTACCTATTTGCTCTCGTAGAAATGCAGGTGTATAAATTAGATTTGTCATTATCTCTGGTGAATTTTGATTAATTTGCACTTGTCTGTTTTCTGTCTTTTCTTGTTTTTCCTCTGAATTATTTGCCATTAGGCGTCACTCCTTTTCTTGAAAAGTTTTTGTTTGGAAATTGAACATATAATTTCAAGTTTAGGTTTGAGAATATAATTCTGTAGGTCTATAAAAACAATGTTCTCCATATCTTGTATGAAATGTTCCTGAACCATTTGATGGAAATGTTGATGAACATGTTGGTCTAAATGGATTTAAGTACCATAAACATTCCCCTATTTCATTCAACCTATTTCCAGAAAGTGCCCAGTCTGCAATTTGATAATGTACTTCTGTTGGCGTCATATTATATATGTTTTGTGGATTATATGCTCCTCTTATTGTTTCTCTTGCACAATCATATTGACCTTCTTGAAATATTATGTTTCTGATATTTCCTCCTTGTGATACTCTTGCATATTCTCCATCTGAAGCATATACTCTATTCATTGTTACTGTTGCAACTGCTTTCATTCCATTATCTCCTTCTCCACCAGCTTCACATTGTACTATTCTTGCTAATAATTCTCTATCTGAATATGCCATAAAATCACTCCTAGTTAATTATATTCTAACTAGGAGTTTTTGTGACAATTGGTGCCGGTTCTCTTTTGCCAAAATGACAAAAAAGAACCGGCACCAATTGTCATTCCTCTTTTTTTAATCTTGCAATTAATGCTTTAATTTTTATTCCTTGTTCAGAAAACATTTTTTCATGCTCAGTTTCAATATTATTTTTCCATATAGGTTCGGCATGTAAATCATATGTTTTTTTGGTTACTTCAAAACCAGCTTCTTCAAAATAACCCAAACTACTGTTAAACAAGTCATCATCATCTGTTTTAAAATAAATTTCACCATTTGGTGCTAAAAATGTCTTATATTTTTCTAGTTGTCTTGTATGTGTTAGTCTTTTCTTTCTATGTTTTCCTTTTGGCCATGGGTTACAAAAATTTATATATATTCTTTTAATATTATCTTGTTCACCTAAAATTAGCATAATTCTTTCAATATCAAATCTTGTTAATAGAATATTGTTAATTTCTTTGTTTTGTTCATTATATGTTTGTTCAACATTTCTTTTTGCAAGTCCTAGCATTGCATCTACCAAATCAATTGCAATATAATTTATTTGGAAATTTTCTACTGCAAGCTTAGATATAAATTGTCCTTTGCCACATCCTAGCTCAAGATGTATTGGATTTTCTTTATTTTCGAATTCTTCAATCCATTTGTTTTTTAATTTCTCAGGTTCATCTCGATAAAATTTGCTTGCTTCTAATTCTGGTCTCGCCCAAGGTTTAAATCTAATTCTCATCTAAATTCTCCATTCTGATACAATATTTTTCATAAAGTTTTTTCATGTTTTTATTTGTTAATGTTTTATTTATTCCATTTTTACTTACTTCTGTGAAAGTTGCCATCAAAAATTTATCTATTTGAGGATGTATTAAATTTTTTCTTTCTTTGTTCATGTAATATTCTAATTGAGTGTTTTGTGTCCAATTTTTTCCGTTATACACTATTCCTGATGCAAGTTCATCACATACCATTTCAATTGCATATTTATATGGCATTATTACTGTTTTTTCTGGTAATGATAAATCAGTCCAATATTGATAATGATGTTTATTTCTTCCTTTATGGTGTAGCCATGCTTCTGAATATCCTTTGTCGGCTTTACATACTGTTATAGGGCTTTTATGACCATCATAATATTTTACACTTTCCCAAAATTCTGTCGGAGAAAACTTTGACCAATCATGCATAAAACCTCTCCATGGAATTCCAACCTTACAACATAATTTAAATACTACCCATTTATGATGTAATACTAATGCTATATGTTTAAAAATATTTGATATTTTCATTCCAGTATAATTCCTCCATAATTCTTGACTATTCGACACTAAAATTGTATAATTTTTTTATACAAAAGTCAATAAGAAAGGAATTTTTATGACCTTAAAATATGTTGTAAATAGTACTTTTTACACAAATATAAATCAAGTTCTAAAACAAGAATTTCATATTTCTGCAAGATTATTACACAAACTTATTTTATCAAAGCATATTTGTTTGAATTCTGTTCCTGTTGATACTCGTAATCGAATAACCACAAATGATATAATTACAGTAAACTTGGATTTTGAAGAAGAAAGTAAAAATATTGTTTCTACAAAAATGAATTTAAATATTGTTTATGAAGATGATGGTTTGCTGGTTTTAAATAAACCTGCAGGAATTGCAGTTCATCCATCAATATTACATTATACTGATAGTCTTTCAAATGGAGTTAAATATTATTTTGAAAGTATTGGTTTAAAAAGAAAAATTCGTCCTGTTAATAGACTAGATTTAAATACTTCAGGCTTGATTATTTTTGCTAAAAATGAGTATGTTCAAGAAGCTTTAATTCAGCAAATGAATAATCATGTTTTTACAAAAGAATATATTGCTGTTGTTTCAGGTACTTTTGATAAAAAAGCTGGAATAATAAATCTGCCTATTGCAAGAAAAGAAAATAGCATAATAGAGAGATGTGTTTCTGAAAATGGTCAAACTGCTATTACTGAATACGAAGTATTAAATGAAACAAATTTTTTTTCTGTTGTTAAGTGTAAATTGTTAACTGGAAGAACTCATCAAATTAGAGTTCATATGTCTTATATTGGTCATCCATTAATTGGTGATAGCTTGTATGGTTCTTCATCTGATTTGATTAACCGTCAGGCTTTGCATTGTAGCTTTGTTTCTTTTGAAGAACCTGTTTCTCACAAAGTTTTAAATTTTAGGTGTGAGTTACCTGAAGATATTAAAGTTTTAATAAAAAACACATAGAAAAAACATTTTAGAAGAACGATATAAAACCTACTTTAATTAATTTTAAGTAGGTTTTATTGTTTATCAAATTTTAGCGTCCGCCACCGCCACCTCCGGCCACCGGCCTCCGCCTCCTCCACCAGAGAATCCTCCTCCAGCTCCAGTTCCTGATGAACCAGTTGCTGAATATACTGATGAATTTATGCAGTTTCCAATATTAACTGAATTCATAATATGTATATATGAATATGTATACATTGCAGAATTCATATCATTTATTTCAGTATAAATTACTTTTAATTGTTTTAAAACTTTATCAGAAATTCCAAATGCTGTTGCAAACACTAAATATTTTTCCCATAATGCAAGTGCTGGAACTTCTTTATCTTTAAGTAATGAAAAATCTTCCATATATTTTTTAAAAGCTTTCCATTTTTCTCTTTCGTCAATTCCTTTTTGTGTAAAAACATTAATTTTAAATGACATAATTGCTAAGATTATCATATTTATAACCGCTGGTATTGCAATACCTAATATTGAGTAAATAGATACTCCCATTTCTTCTACAAAAAGAGCTCCAAATGGTATTGAAAAGAATACAATACCTATATATAAAGTTGCAACTCCTCCATATTGATTCATTTTTTTGTAATTGTCTTTTATATAATTTTCTTTTTGTGTTTCTTGTTTTTCTATTGTGTCAGAAAAGTCTTTATTAATCAAATTTAATTCAGATTGATGTTTTTGTAAATATTTTGTAATATCTTTTGTTGTTAGTTCTTTCTTTTCTCCTGCCACTTTTTTTAACAAGTCTAATGTGATTTTTTGATCTTCTTTAAGTTCATTTTCATTTTTATCTAGTAGTTGTATTTTAATTACATCAGATTTTGCTATTTTGCCTTCTTTTATTGCTTCTAAAGTTAAATATTTTTTCAAACATAAATCTAAAATATTTGCTGAAAAACTACTAGAAAAATTCTTGTTTGCTCCTGTAGTTAATACAAATAATGCTTCACCAGGTGTTGCATCTTCATATGGCAATTCTCTAAAATAGTCTAGTTTTGTTGATGGCTTTATTTTTTTCTCCATCTTTAAAAGCTTTAAGATATTTTTTATTACATTTATTATCAAAAATACAGCAATAACAGATAAAATTATAGTTATTATTAATCCAATTCTTTCTCTACTTTCTCTACGTTCATTTGCTTCATTTGCCCAAACAGTTTCTTCTTCTATAACTTTGTCTAAAATGTCATAATTATATGTTCTGTTTGTACTTGTTATCATACTATTTGGAAATAAACTTCTAACCTCTACAAAATTACCTGCTGAATATTTATTTATCGAAAATTCTATTTTGTTAGGAGCTGTTGCATATATTTCTCCATTTAATCCCTCAGTATGTCCCCATACTCTAATTTCATCTTTTGAGTTGGCATTACTTGGTAACAAAATTGTTCCTTTTATATTATCTGCATCAATCTCAAAATCGTCTCCAATAAATTTCCAATATAATTCTGCATAATCATTATATTTTGCTATTGCATCTTCTACTGTATATGAAATTTGATATACTTTTGTTGCAGAATCGTCATCTAACCCTACACCCCAGGCAATTTCAAAATTTCCTTTTGAATTGTCAAGTGCATAGAAACAGTCTTTTGTTACATGATACATTTCTTCATCAATTTGAGAAAATTCCTTTTGTTGACCAGATGTAATTTCTTTTACCATAACATTTGTTATTCCAGAATATTTTGATTTATCTTTTTCAAATGTTTTAAATAATGTATTTGTTTCAGATATATAAATATTCCATGTTTCTGTAACATCCATACTTCCGTCTTCATTTATTTGTGCTTCAAAATCAAGTTCATTAAGTTCTTGATCTGCTAATACTTCTTTAGGATATATTAGAATAATTGAAATTAATAGAATAATCAAAAATATAAATTTTTTTATTTTCATGTTATTCCCCCTTTTGCCAGAATTGTATCATACCATTATATGTTTTTCAACACTTTATTATGAGAAAAGAGAAGGATATTGCAAATCTGCAACATCCTTCTCTCTTAGTAATTTACCTGTTTACTCCTCCTGTTTTTGAATATAAATCCACGGATATAGTGCTCTAGTATAGTTTGCAGCAATGAGCTGATTAATAAACTCATTTGCACTATACTTAAATGTAACAAGAAAAGTTCTTCCGTAATCGTCACAAAGCAAAACTCTATTGTTACTTTCTCTTATGAACGAACCAACATTTGCGTATCCCAAAGCTTTATTTGTCATCATTCTGTTAAAAGTTGTATTGCCAATTGTTTTTTCGTCTTCAATGCACTCAAGTTCTGCAATCAAATACATATCTGGTTCAACTTCTTGAATATTTTTTCGCAATGCAGATTTGTGTGCTTCTTGATAAGCAAAGTTCCATGCTTGTTCTCTTGCCATATAATCAAGCCATTTATATTCATCTCCATCAACGGCAAATCTTAATTTATCAATATACTCTTTGTCAGCACTCCTGATAAAATATTCACCTTGTTTGTAACCGTTGTCTTCTAGAATCTTAGATGTTTCTCTCCTTAAAGGAGTAACAAATGTCTGGCTCCTCCCATCAATATATACTATACTATCTTGGTAATGAGTATATTGTTTAGGAGAACCAAGACAACTTACAAACATCTGAATGGAGTTCTCTTTTAGTTCTTCTAAAGAAGCAAAAGGAACATACCGAATAGGTTCGTAAAACATTAAATTACCTCCAATTTTCCACATTAGTGGTTTTTATTACCTTACGGTATTACTTGATGACATTTTAGTCAACGAATTATATTATAACACATTTTGTAAATATTTTCAAGAGTAAATCTGTAAGCCGGGTTCTGTCATTAAAAACAGTCATTTATCTAGGACATATATCACTATATGTCTCAAGCCACGCAATTCAGAAGGCACCGAGCAGGCTTAATCTTCTACTTAGGTGTTGCTCCAGATGGGGTTTACACAGACCCAGCATGTCACCATGCCAGCGGTGAGCTCTTACCTCGCCTTTTCATCCTTACCTCTAGTCATAAACTAGAGGCGGTTATTTTCTGTTGCACTTTCCTTAAGGTCGCCCTCACTAGACGTTATCTAGCATCTTTGCTCTATGGAGCCCGGACTTTCCTCTCGTAATTTCTTTCGAAATTTACCAGCGACTATTCAATTTACTCGTATTTTTTATTATAACATTTATTTTACATTTTGTAAACTTTTTTGACTAAATCCATTCTCCATATTTCTTTATATATACTTTCTTTGCAAATATTGCAACGAAGCAGTATAAAACAGGAACTCCTAGTATTACTGAAAAATATTTTAAGTCAATTGATGTAAGTCCTATAGCATGTCCTAAAAATGTATATGGTACTATCATAGCTATTATGCTTAATAAGATTGAAGATACATATACAGGCTTTGAAGCATGACTTTCTTTAAATGGTACTTTTGCTGTTCTTATTACATGTAATCCCATTAAGTTAGAAACTATACTGTAAGTAAACCATATTGTTTGGAATACTGCTGCTTCTCTTACTCCAAAAACAAACCAAACTAATGCAAATACTAATAAGTCAAATATAGAACTTAAAGGTCCCATAAATAGCATAAAATGTTTTAATCCTTTTATGTCTATTTTCTTAGGTTTTCTAATATATTCTTCATCAACATCATCTAATGGTAATGTTAATTGTCCGAAATCATATAGTAATCCTTCTACAAGTAATTGTATTGGAGTTTCAGGTAAAAATGGTAAAAGTACACTTGCTATTATTACTGACATTACTTCACCAAAGTTGAAACTTGCTGCTAATTTTATATATTTCATTAAATTTGCAAATGTGTGTCTGCCTTCTTTTACACCGTCTAATAAAACATGTAAATCTTTTTCAAGTAATATAATGTCTGCTGATTCTTTTGCAATATCAACAGCTGTATCTACTGAAACACCAACATCCGAATTTATAAGTGATGGACTATCATTAATACCATCTCCCATATATCCAACTATATTTCCACTTTCTTTTAATATTCTTACAATACGTGCTTTTTGTATAGGTGAAAGTTTTGCAAATATATTTGTCTTTTTCAAAAGTCTTCTTACGCCCTGGTCTGCTAATCTATCAATTTGTGTTCCTGTAACTATTTGAGAAGATTTTATTCCTACCTTATCACATACACATTTTGTTACTTCAACATTATCTCCTGTAAGCACTATAACTCTGATACCATTATTATTCAATTTTTCTATAGATGATTTTGCTGTTTCTTTTGGTGGATCAAGAAATCCTATAAATCCCATTATTGTCATATTCTTTTCATCTGAAACACCAAAACCAGAAGTCTTGTCTAATTCATTTTTCTCACAAACTGCTACAACTCTAAGTCCTTGTTTGTTTAGCTCTTTTGTGATTTTTTTCATGTTTTCTTTTAACTCATTTGTAAGTGGTGAAACTTTTCCTTGATAATTTACAGTATTTGAAATACTTAAAATTTCTTCTACTGCTCCTTTTGTGATTAATTGTGTATCTTTTCCATCACTTACAATTACAGATAAACGTCTACGTGTAAAATCAAAAGGAATTTCATCAAGTTTCTGATAATTTTGTGTTCTTTCCTTCATCTGATGTTCAAGACCTCTTGCTATAACAGCTTCATCTATATTGCTTTTTAGTCCAGTCTGAAAATAAGCATTTAAAAATGCATGTTCTAATACATCAAGGCTTTCATTTCCCATTATGTCAAGATACTTTTCTAATACAATTTTGTCTTCTGTTAATGTACCTGTTTTATCTGTACATAAAATATTCATGGCACCAAAACTTTGTATTGAATCTAGTTTTTTTACTATAGTCTTCTTTTTTGACATTCGTATAGCACCTTTTGATAAGCTTGAAGATAATATTACTGGTAATAATAATGGTGTTATACATATGGCTATTGCAACAGCAAATGTAAATGATACTATAATATCATGTTTCCAAACATTTAGTAAAAATACTATCGGTATAAGTATAAGCATTACTTTAATTAGAAGTTTACTTATATTTTCAATTCCTTTTTGAAATGCTGTTTTTGGCTTTCCTGTTGTTAATGTATGTGCTATTTTTCCAAAATAAGTATCATCAGCAGTTAATACCACAGCGCCTTTTGCTGAACCACTTATGACACTAGTTCCCATAAAACAAATTGTATCAATATCTGATAAACTATCTATTTCTTCATCTTTAAATTCAGTGTTTTCTAATTTTTTTATTGCATCAGATTCTCCAGTTAAAGAAGATTGCCCAACATAAAGGTCTTTTGAGTCTAATAATCTTATATCTGCTGGTATCATATCACCTGCTGACAATATTACGATATCTCCTAATACTATATCTTTAAATGGAATTTTTACTTTTTGACCATTTCTTAATACAGTAGCTGTTGTTGAAACTAATTGTTTTAATTTTTCTGCCGCTTTATTTGATCTAAACTCAGAAAAAAAGTCTAAAAATGTGCTTACAGCAACTAATACTAAAATGACTATTATATTTGCATAATTAGGATCTTCAGCCAAATATATGTCTGTATATGATAATACTAAAGCTATTCCTAATAAAATGCTATTAAATGGTGTAAATAAACTTTTAAATAGATAATGATACCATCTTTTAGGCTTTGTTTGTGTAACTTCATTATAACCAAATTTATGAAGTTTTTCTTCAACTTCGCTAGTTTGTAGTCCATTTTCTTTAATTTTATATTTTGAAATAAATTCTTCTTTTGACATTTTGCAAAGATGTCCATAAATTTTATTAATATTGACATCTTCCTTTTTATCATTCGTCATGACTTATCCCTCCAATTTTATTTTGTTCTTTTTTTTTTATTATTAAACAATTATATAAAATATTGTCACTAAGCTCCGTCCCTGATGACAATTTTCTTTTCCTATAATATCCTCAAACACTTTTAAAATTTCATCAGTCAAATAAATTGCACCACATGATTTTAAATCTTCTCCTATTTTTATTGCAACACTTATATTGTTTTGCTCTCCATTAAAGAATTTTATAGCACCTCTAAGTTTTGCCTTTTGTTCTTCTGAAGTATTTGTAATATTTAATATTAACATTTTAGGCTTGTTTTCTCCAAAGTTTCTAATTTCCCTAGCTACTATTTTGGTCGCATCATCTTCTCTTACGCTTAATCTGCCATCAATAATTACAATATTTTCTTCAACTAAAATATTTTGAGCTTTTAGATATGTAGGTTCAAATACTATAATTTCTACTGAACCATATAGGTCTTCTAATGTTATAAATGCCATTATTTTATTGTTTTTTGTGTATTTCTTTTTTACTGATGTTATAATTCCTGCAATTTTTACTTCTTGCCCATCAACAAATCTATTTCTTTCTTTTACTCTTATATCTGAATTTTCTTCATCTTCACTTATTGAATTTATCTCATCTATTTCTTTCATTTGAGCAGAAGAAATATTTGTTGTTGCAATAATTTGATTTCTTATTTTTTCTAAAGGATGTCCTGAAACATAAATTCCCAGCATTTCTTTTTCCATTGATAATAGCTCTTTTTCACTCATTTCAGGCAATTCTTTATAGTTATATTTAACTTCATTTAAATTATTTTGATCTTCTTCCGTATTTCCTAAGTCGAACATTGATACTTGACCATTCATTCCTTTTTTATTGTATGATTGAATTGTATCTGTAATTAGTTCAAATGAAGCTAATAAAGTTGCTCTTGTTTCTGGAAATTCTGAAAATGTTCCTGCTTTTATTAAGCTTTCAATACATTTTTTATTTACAGCTTCTCCTGATACTTTTTCGCAAAAGTCTGTGAAACTTTTAAAAGGACCATTTGCATCTCTTTCTGCTATTATATTATTTACAGGTTGTAATCCCACATTTTTTATGCTTCCTAATCCAAAACGAATTTTTCCTATTTGAGCTTTACTATCATCACCCGAGTTAATTCCTTCAACAGTAAATTTTGCCGAACTTTTATTTATATCAGGTTTTAATATTTCTATTCCTAATCTTTTACATTCGTCTATATATTCTGGTACTTTGTCAAGATTTCCAAGGAAGCTATTTAACATTGATGCCATAAATTCCGCAGGATAATAAGCTTTTAAGTATGCTGTCCTATATGCCACTACTGCATAACATGCTGCATGTGATTTGTTGAATGCATATTTTGCAAATTCAGCCATTTCATCAAAAATTTTATTTGCTGATTCTGCATCTATACCATTTCTAACACATCCTGGCACAATTACATTTCCATTTTCATCAACTTGTCCATTTATGAAAACTTCTCTTTCTTTTGCCATCACATCTAGCTTTTTCTTTCCCATTGCTCTACGAACTAAATCCGCTCTACCTAGAGAATATCCTGCTAAATCTCTTACTATTTGCATTACTTGTTCTTGATATACCATACAACCATATGTTACATTTAATATTGGTTCTAATCTTGGATGTGTATATTCATTATGTCCAGGATTTTGTTTTCCCTTAATATATCTAGGTATTTGGTCCATTGGACCAGGTCTATATAATGAAACACCTGCTATTAAATCTTCTAAACAGTCAGGTTTAAGTTCTTTCATAAAGTTTGTCATACCTTGAGATTCAAATTGGAATATTCCTGATGTATTTCCATCTTGCCATAATTTATATACTTTTGGGTCTGCCATGTCTTTGTCAAATTCAACTTTAATTCCTCTTCCTTTTTCTACTAAGTTTATTGTGTCTTGAATTACAGTTAATGTCCTTAGTCCTAAAAAGTCCATTTTTAAAAGTCCAAGTTCTTCAAGTGTAGTCATTATATATTGTGTTGAAATTTGACCATCTCTTACATATAAAGGTACATATGTATCAACAGGTTCTTTTGTGATTACAACTCCACAAGCATGTGTTGATGCTTGTCTTGGCATTCCTTCTAATGCCATTGCTATATCAAGAATCTTATGAACTTGTTCATCATTCTCATATGCTTCTTCTAATTCTTTGTTCTGTTCTAATGCTTTTTTGATTGTTATATGTATTTCATTTGGTATCATTTTTGCAAGTTTGTCTGCATCTGCATATGGATAGTCTAATACTCTTGCAACATCTCTTATTACCATTTTTGCTGCCATTGTTCCAAATGTTATAATTTGTGATACATGGTCATGTCCATATTTTTCTGATACATAATCTATTACTTCTTGTCTACGCTCATAACAAAAGTCTACATCAAAGTCTGGCATGCTTATTCTTTCTGGATTTAAGAATCTTTCAAAAAGCAATCCATATTTCATTGGATCAATATCTGTAATTTCTATTACATATGCAAGTATTGACCCTGCTCCTGAACCTCTTCCTGGTCCTACAGGTATTCCCTGACTTTTGGCATAGTGAATGAAGTCCCATACAATTAAGTAATAATCTACATAACCCATCTTTTTAATTATTCCAATTTCATATTCCGCTCTTTTTAAGACTTCATCTGATGGGTGTTCTCCATATCTCTTTTTTAAACCTTTATCACATAATTCTTTTAGGAAATCATAATGTGTTGGATATTGTGGTGGTACATCATAGTTTGGCAAAATTGTATGTCCAAATTCAAATTCTACATTACATTTATCTGCTATTTTTACTGTATTTTCTATTGCATCTGGAAATGCCGAAAAATAGTCACTCATCTCTTGTGGTGATTTTACATATAATTCGTCTGTGTCAAACTTCATTCTGTCTTCATCACTCATTCTTTTTCCTGTTTGAATACAAAGTAAGATTTCGTGATTATATGCATCTTCTTTTTTTAAGTAATGTGCATCATTTGTTGCAACTATTGGTATATCTAGTTTTCGTGCAAGTTGTATTAACTTTTGATTTGCTAAAACTTGCTCTTTTATTCCATTGTTTTGAATTTCTATATAATAGTCTTCACCAAAGACTTTTTTGTGCCATAATGCTATTTCTTCTGCCTTTTCGTTTTGACCATTTAATAGTGCTTGATTTACACTTCCTGCTAAACATCCACTCAAACATATTAGTCCTTCATGATATTTTTCTAATACTTCTAAGTCTATTCTTGGCTTATAATAATATCCTTCTGTAAATCCTATTGATACTAATTTACTTAGGTTTTTATATCCTTGGTTGTCTTTTGCAAGTAAAATTAAATGATTATATTTATTGTCAATATTAGGTTCTTTGTTTAGTCTTGATCGTGGTGCTACATATACTTCACATCCTATAATTGGCTTTATTCCTTCTTTTTTACATGCTTTGTAAAAGTCAATGACACCATACATTACTCCATGGTCTGTTATTGCCATTGCCTTCATTCCTAGCTCTTTTGCTCTTACTGGTAAGTCTTTTATTCTGTTTGCTCCGTCTAATAAACTGAATTCACTGTGTATATGTAAGTGTACAAAGTCTGACATTTCTACCTCCTAATTCCAATTGGGACCGGGTCTTTTTTGACACATGTCAATTGGGACATTTGGTGCCGGTTCTTTTTTGCTATTTTGACATTTGGTGCCGGTTCTCTTTTGTCATTTCTTACTTTATCACAAACAATTATAATTGTAAATGATTTTTTATATAGTTATATATTAATATTTTAAAGACAAGACCCAATGGTATGACCCTAGCTATGTTTTGTCTAAAAAATATTAATATATAACTATTATAATATTGATAATAAAATAATTTGTGATATAATTAGTTTCATTGGAGGTAAGATTATGCAAAAATATGAAAGAAAAATAAATTATTATGAAACTGATAAAATGGAAGTTGTTCATCATTCAAATTATATTAGATATTTTGAAGAAGCAAGATGCTATTTTTTAGATAATGAAGGATTGCCATATAGTATGTTAGAAGAAAAAGGAATTATGTCACCTGTTCTTGGAGTTTCATGTGATTATAAAAGACATGTAACATTTGGTGATACAATAGAAATACACACATATATTAAAGAATTTTCAGGTGTAAAATTTACAGTAGCATATGAAATTTATAACAAAAATACTTCTGAGCTTTGTGTTTCTGGTATGACTAGACATTGTTTTACTGATTCTAATTTAAAACCTTTAAATCTAAAAAAACATTTTAATGATATTTATGAAAAATTTATTTCTCTAGTTGAGGTGTAAAAAACATAGCATAGTAAATAGAAATTCTATCTACCATGCTATGTTTATGCTAATTTATTATTTGATTGGCAATTTATTTAAAATTGTTTCATAGCCTTCAAATAATTCGTTTGGTGTGATGTCAAGTGCAATTGCTAATTTGCAAATATTTTGCAGTGAAAGTGAACGTTCTCCTTTCTCTATTTTCCCGATTAAAGTCCGTTCTACATGAGATAGTTTAGCTAATTTACTTTGACTAAGACCCCTTTCTGTTCTTATTGTTTTCAAGTTGTTGCCCATCATTAACATTAGCGGTTTTGGTGTAGTTTGTTTCAATTGAAACACGACCTTTCCAAATTTTTTATGTATATATTATATTATGTTTATTGTTTATTGTCAAACTGTTTCACATACAAAAAAAACAAATCCCCCGCCTTAGCCGTAAGTTGTCTGAATTTTTAAGGACCTGTCTTCGACAGGTGGGTGTCTACTTGAATACTCATGGGCTTCTTACTACTCGAAAGTGTAAGCTTGCACGCCATATTCAAAGATTTTGACCCCTTTTTAAACTTGTAGGTTCTAAAAATTCTATGCTACACGCACTATGCAGGGCATTTGTTAATTCATTTTGTTATTAATATAATAGCATATTTTTTCTTTAATTGCAACTATGTGATAGTTCAATTTTTATAGAAAATTTATGCTAATATTATTATATCTCTCTTTTTTGAATTTATACTCGCTTAATCTTTTTTTCTTAATCAACACTATAATCCCATAATTTCTTTTGCAACTTCATTTATTGTTTTACCATCAGCTGATGCTCCCATTTGAGTTTTTGCTTCTTTCATTATTGCTCCCATATCTTTCATAGATGTAGCACCTAAATCAGAAATTATCTTTTCTAGTTTTTCTTTAATTTCTTCTTTAGTTAATTGTTTTGGTAAGTATTCTTGTAAGATTTCAATTTCTTTATTTGTTTGGTCTATTAAGTCTTGTCTTTGAGCTTTTTCAAAGTCTTTTAAAGCATCTTTTTTAGTTTTTACTTCTTTTGCAATTATTTCTAATATTTTATCATCTTCTACTTGTATTCCTTTGTCTTTCTCAATTTGTAGAATTGCTGCTCTTACCATTTGAACAGTATTTTTTCTAATTTCATTTTTGTTTTTCATTGAGTTCTTTAAATCATCCATTAATTTTTCTTTTAACATATAAATTCCTCCTTATTTTATGTGATATTATCACATTTATTTTAATTTTTCAATCTATTTAGATACATTCTCCTGCATCCAATTTTCTTACTTTTTTATAAACTTCTTTATCTTTCTTTGTAAAAGTTTTTTCTTGTATTCCATTTTGTGTGCAAACTTTTACTTTTACATGTCCTTGCCCAATTTGTGGGTGTCTTAAAATTCTAGCTTGTCCATTTTCAAAAACAGGCTCTCTTGAAACTGCTATATAAGAAAATTTTTCATCTTCATATCCTAATGTACCATTTTTAGCTTGTCTATGAATTCCGCTTCTCGCTACTCTTACATAAAAACTACACCAATCATCTTGACTTATTTCACATTTTCCATTATGAGTACAAGGTGCAACTATATTCGCTTTTTGCTGTAATAAAATTTCTCGTGCTTCTAGGATATGTTTAAAACCTTTTGGTGTACCTGGTTCAATAAGTAATAACAATCCTGATGTCGCTTCCCACATTTTTTGAATTGCGTTTTTTCTTGAACTTTCTTCTAATTCATTTAGCATATATGATGAAATTACTAAATCTGCTTTTTCTTGAAAACAGTCTTTTGTTATATCAAATTGTTCCCAAGAAGATTTAATCTGGCTTTGTTCCATTAGTCTTTCACCTATTTTTAGCATCTCTTTTTCATATTCTAAACATGTTATTTTTTGAGGTTGAAGCAGTTCCTGAATAGCCCATGTTGCAGAACCAGTTCCAGCTCCAATATCATATACAGTTTTTATTTCATTTTTATATTTTTTTAATGTCTGCGATAGCGCTGAATATACAGCACAATAAGTTGCTGGCATTCTTGAGATAGCATATGCAATAGCCTCAGAATTACTAGTAATTATTTTATTGCCTTTTCCGGTATTCTCTCTATATTTTTTACTAACATTTTGTGCTTGTTCAATTATTTTTGAATGTCCATCAATTATAAGATTTTCTATATTTTCTTTTAGCTCTTGAGGAATTTCCATTTTCTCACCTCTTTAAAACATTATTATATTTCCATTCTTTTTTAACCATTTATCAAGTTCTTTGTAATTTGGTATGAATTCTGATACTAAATTATAGAAATTTTTATCATGATTTTTAAATTTTATGTGACATAATTCATGTACTATTACTGCATCAACTTGTTCTTCTGGTAACATTATTAATCTTGAAGAAAAGTATAAATTCTTCTTACTTGGCATACAGCTTCCATATCTAGTTGTTGCATCTCTTACTTTTACTTGGTTATATTCTATTTTAGTAATCTTACTCCAATATGTCAATTTATCAGATATCAGTATTTCTGTATTTCTTTTAAATATTTTTTTAATAGCATTATCTATACTTTTTTTCAAGATCTGTTGTTCTACATTTTCAGGTGCTTTTATAATAATTTGTTTTTCTTCTTTTTCTATTTCTATGTTTATAAGTTTCTTTGTATTATTTTCTCTAATAATAGTAAATTCTTCACCTTGATAATGAATTTTTTCTCCAGTTGACCATTGTTTTATTGTGTTTATTTCTGCTCCTAAGATTTTTTTGTATTTCTTATATAATTGAGCTTCGTTTTCCTTTATAATGTTCATCAAGGTTTTGTTTGATAATCTTTTTGGTTTTGTTATAGTTAATTGATTTCCCTTAAAATAAATTTTTACAGATTTTGATGTTTTATAACTCTTTATTTCAATTGGTATTTCTAAGTCCTTTACTTTTATTAAACCTGTCATATTTCAAGTATTCCTCCATAATCTATTACATCTAAATCATTAAAATCTATAATTTTTAAGTTTTTTCGTTCTATAAATTCTCTAATTTTACCTTCTATGTCTATTTTTCTTAAATCACCTGTTACAATAATATTATCCTCTATTCTAGTAATTGCTCCTCCTATAAATCCTTTTTTATTACTAATTCCATTTTGGGTTAAAAGTTTTATATCAGGTTCTTTAATAAATATTACATCAATATTATGTTTTTGAAGTATTTTATATAATCCTTTATCTGTAACTATTGCACTGTTGTCATCTATTACTGCAATAGAACAATTTGTATATCCTTGTGTTGTTGATATTAACTCATAACCGTGTGCTTCTAGTTCTTCTTTTACACTTAAATCAGTAAATTTAAAATTATGTATTGCTTTTTTTCCTATAATACAAACATTATATTTTATGTCTTCAGGATATTTTGAAGAAATTTTTTCTTTTCCAATTTTTATGTTTTTATTGCTACTTTCTATTTTATCTATTATTTGGATATACTTGCTAGGTTCGATAATTATTGTATTTTCAATTTTGCAAGTAAATATATCTACATGAGAGGATATCTCTTCATATACATTTTCGCTTGGTTTAATCTCAATTAATTCAAAGCCTAGTTCTTTTAATTTGTCTTTTTCTATTTTTCTCATTCTTGAGTCTATTACTAATTTTCTCATATTTATTCCTTTTCTAAAACTTGAATAGCACATTTTATTCCATCTATAGCTGCTGTCATAATTCCACCTGCATAGCCTGCACCTTCTCCACATGGATACAAACCTTTTACATTTGTTGAATTAAGTGTTTCTTTTTCTCTTGTTATTTGTACAGGTGAAGAACTCCTTGTTTCTACTCCTGTCAAAATTGCATCATTATCAGCAAATCCATGTAATTTTTTATCTAATTCAGGTATAGCTTCTTTTATTGTTTCTGAAACAAAATCAGGTAAGATTTCATTTAGATTAGCTTTTGTTACTCCTGGAAGATATGTTGGTTTTACTTTTCCAAACTTAGAAGTTTTTTGATTAAGCAAAAAGTCTTCAACCTTTTGAGCTGGTGCATTATAGTCTTTACCACCTAATTCAAATGCTTTTTTCTCTAATTCTTCTTGAAAATACATTCCGTCTAATGGAGTGCTTTTATAAAAATCATCTACTGTCACATTAACTAATAATGCACTATTTGCATTTACTCCATCTCTTGCAAAATTACTCATTCCATTTGTAACAATTGAATTTTCCTCTGAATTTGATGCTATTACTTGTCCTCCTGGACACATGCAAAATGTATAACATGTTCTTCCATTTTTTGCATGATAAACTAGTTTATAGTCTGCTGATGGTAATTTTAATTTTGTTTTTTCTCCATATTGTGCATTATTTATGTCTTTTTGCAAATGTTCTATTCGTACACCAACTGCAAAGTTTTTTGGCCTAATTTCAACACCTAGTTCATATAATCTTTTAAATGTATCTCTTGCACTATGTCCAATTGCCAAAATAACTGTATCTGTTTCTATTTTTTTTGAACTTTTTACAGCTTTTATTTCATTTTCTTGGATTTCAAAATCTGTTACTTGCTCATTGAATAAAACTTCTCCACCTTTTGAAATTATATATTCTCTAATATTTTTTACTATTTTAACAAGATTATCAGTTCCTATATGTGGTTTTGACATATAAAGAATTTCTTCAGGTGCACCAAATTTAACGAACTCTTCTAATACTTTTCTTGAATATATACTGTTATTTCCTGTATTTAATTTTCCATCAGAAAATGTTCCTGCTCCACCTTCTCCAAATTGTATATTAGATTTTGTGTTAAACTTTCTTGTTTTTTTGAATTCTTCAATGTCCTTAATTCTTTCTTCTACGCATTTTCCTCTTTCTAAAATAATTGGTTTTATACCATTTTCAATTAATATTAAACCTGCAAATAAACCTGCTGGCCCTGAGCCTATTATTACAGGTTTATATTGACTTTTTCTTTTTATTTCAATTTTAAGGAATTCATATTCCTCAATTTGTTCAAATCTCTTTTCTTTTTCTTTATTTTTTAATTTAATATCAATTGTATAATTATAATATATATCTTCTTTTTTTCTAGCATCTATTGATTTTTTATAGATATACCACTTTTCAACCTCTTCTTGTTTTATTTTGTTAGCTTTAATAGCTTTTTGGAAAACTTGTTCTTCTGTTAAATCTTCTCTTATTTTTATATTTCTTAATCTAAACATTTCATCATTCCTTTAACTTAGATTATTATTCGAACAATTAACATTATAATTTTAATTAGAATACTAATTTGTGCAATTCCAGCTAGGTTTCCAGTAATAAATCTTCTTAAGTTTGTAGATTCTTTAATTTTCTTATATTGAATATACCAATCCAAAAACATTATTGTTAAAAACACAATATCAATATAAATTGGTATTGTTTTATGACACAAATATATTATTATTCCTATAATTTGACCTGTTAAAATTCCTGTACATCTTGCACAAACAGGAAATTGCCAACCTTTAATTTTAAAACTTCTTTCTTCTATTTGATGGCATCCACATCTGTTACCTAGCCTCATGAAAAAGGCCCATGTTTTTATTTTTGTACTCTTTTTCATTAAAATCTCTTTCCACAATTGTTACATATATTTGTTGTTCTTGTTTCTGTTGTTGTATCACCTGTATTACATAAACCACACAAAATTCCTGGCCATCCGAATAGCAAGTATCCACAACAAGCATCTCCTCCATCAAAACCTTTTGTGTGTGTTTTTGTATCAACTATACTTGATATATCTGTACTTCCACATTTAGGACATCTCATATTTTTACTCCTTTTACATTTTTAATAATTGTTCTTTACTTATTTTAATAGTCGTTGGTCTACCATGTGGACATGTATATGGATTTTTTAATGTAAGTAATTCTTGAATTAAATTGTCTACTTCTTGAGGGGTTAAATCCATATTAGCCTTTACTGCAGCCTTGCATGCAACAGTTGCAATAAACCTTTCTTCTATGTCTTTTATTGAACTCCTTTCATTTGTAATCATTTCGTCAAGAATATCTAAAAATATGTTTTTCTTGTTTGATTTTGCTCTATATTCAATATCTGGAATTCCATTAATTTTTACTGCATTATCTCCAAACATTTCTATATCAAACCCATATTCTTTTATAAGTTCAATATTTTTTTGAATAAATTCTATTTCTTTATGTGTTAAATTTATTACTTCTGGTATTAACATCATTTGACTATTACTGTTTACTTTGCTTTTATAATTTTCTTTTATTTGTTCATATAAAAGTCTTTCATGTGCGGCATGTTGGTCAATTAAGAAAATTTCGTTTTCAACTTGAATTATTATATATGTTCTAAATAAAATTCCTATATATTTGTAGTCAATCTTTCTTTTATCTTCTCTATATATAAGTTCTTCGTTGTTTGAATTTTGTTCAAATAGTTTATCTCTTTGTGTTAAAAATTCAAGTTCATTTTCTATATATTTTTCATTATGGTTTTCAGTTTGAGTATTACCTAAAAATTCTTTGCTTAAAATTGCGCTTTTTATTGCATGATATAATGTTTTATAAATTAAGCTTTCATCTTTAAATCTTACTTCCATTTTAGTTGGATGAACATTTACATCATAATAATTTGCAGGCATTTCTAAGTTTAATACATAAAAACCATATTTCCCAATACCAGTGCTTCCTTTAAATGCTTGGTCTCCACTATTTGTTAATATTTGATTTTTTATATTTCTTTTATTTAAAAATATTATTTGATCTTTTCTTGTGTCTCTTGCAATTGTAGTATTTCCTATTACTCCTGTAATTTTTATATTTTCTTCTTCGTAATTTACTTTTACTATATTTTCTTTTATTTGTTTTCCATATATTAAATATATGACATCTTCTATTTTTCCGTTTCCATTTGTTTGAAATACAGTTTTTCCATCTGTTATTAGCTTAATTGCTCTGTCTGGATTTGCAAGTGCAACTTTTTGGATAAATTCTTTTATATATTTTGTTTCTGTTGCATCTTGTTTTAAAAATTTATATCTTACAGGTGTATTAAAAAATAGATTTTCCACAGAAATTGATGTTCCTATTTGTGAACCTGTTTGACTTTTTTCTATGATTTCTCCTGCTTCTGCAACTATCTTTGAGCCAGTATCATCTTGAGCTGTTCTTGAAATTATAGTAATTTTTGAAACAGATGCAATACTTGCTAATGCTTCTCCTCTAAAACCCATTGTATAAGTATGTTCTAAGTCTTCTACTTTTCTAATTTTAGATGTTGCATGTCTTTCTAAAGCAATTTCCATGTCATCTTGTTTTATACCTTTTCCATTATCTATTACTTTTACAAGTTCTTTTCCACCTTTTTTTATTTCTATAATCAAATTAGTTGCACCTGCATCAAGTGAGTTTTCTATTAATTCTTTTACTACATTTGCAGGTCTTTCAATTACTTCTCCTGCTGCTATTTTGTTTATTGTTAGATCATCTAATAATACTATATTTCCCATTTTAGTTGATTGTGCTATGTTACTAGCATTTCCTCCTATTAATTTATTAAGTCTTTTATAACTTCTCCTGATATTATTAATCCTGCTACTGATGGTACAAATGATATACTTCCTGCTTTACATTTTTCTTCTTCGCTTTGTTTTATTTTTATTGGTTCTTCTTTAGAATAAACCACTTTTAGTTTATCTATTCCTCTATTTTTTAGTTCTTTTCTCATAACTTTTGCAAGTGGACATACACTTGTCTTATAAATATCTGTTATTTCAAATTTTGTAGGGTCTAATTTATTTCCTGTTCCCATACTTGATATTATTGGAATATCTAGGTTTTTGGCTCTTAAAATTAGTTCAATTTTTGAACTTACTGTATCTATGCAGTCTATAATATAATCTACTGTTTTGTCAATAAATTCTTCACTTTCTTTTGTGAAAAATTCTTTTCTAATTTCTATTTTAGCATTTGGGTTAATGTCTAAAATTCTTTGTTTTGCAACTTCTACTTTAGACATTCCTAAAGTTTTATGAGTCGCAATTATTTGTCTATTTAAATTTGTTAAACATATATCATCATTATCTACAAGTATAAAATTTCCTACACCAGCTCTTGCTAAACCTTCTACTACAAAAGAGCCTACTCCTCCAATTCCAAATATTGCAACTTTTGCTTTTTGCAATTTTTCTATTCCTTCTTTTCCAATTAATAATTCTGTTCTTGAAAATTGATTTAACATTTTATAAGATTTTTCCTCCTCCTAATACAATATCTCCTATATAGAATACTGCTGATTGTCCCGGTGTTATTGCTCTTTGAGGTTCTTCAAATATTACATCTATTCGATTTCCTTTTTGTGTAATTTTAGCTTTTGCTACTTTTGAAGAATATCTTGTTTTTACTTCTACTTCCATTTGTTCTTTTATTTCATCTACTAATAATAAATTTATATTGCCTACAGCAATTTCTTTTTTATATAATTCATTTTCTTCTCCAACAATTACTTCGTTCTTAGCTTGATTAAATCCTATTACAAATAGTGGAACTTTATATGAAATTCCTAGTCCTTTTCTTTGTCCAATTGTATAATAATATAATCCTTTATGTTTTCCTAGTATTTCTCCTTTTGAACTTACAATATTTCCTTCTTGTGGTTTTAAATTTGAATTTTTTTCTAAGAATTCTTTGTAATTTCCGTCTGGAATAAAACATATATCTTCACTATCAGGCTTGTCCGCAACTTTAAGTCCACTTTCTCTTGCAATTTGGCGTATTTCTTCTTTTTCGTGAAAGTCTGATAATGGAAATAAAATGTGTTCAATTAATTCTTTTGGAATATTCCATAATACATAACTTTGATCTTTTTTCCCTGCACTAGATTTTTTTAATACCCATCTATTATATTTTTCACTATATTCTGTTTTTGCATAATGTCCAGTTGCTATATAATTACAGCCAAGTTCTTTTGCTTTTTCCCACATTACACCAAATTTCATGTATCTGTTACATTCAATACATGGGTTTGGTGTTTTGCAAATAGAATAACAATTTATAAAATCTTGAATTACATGTTCTTTAAATTGTTGTTTACAATTATAAATGTAGTGTGAAATTCCTAATGATTCACATATATTTTTTACATCTACATATGTATTTTTATCACAATTATTATTCTTTGTAAATAGTTCTAATGTTGCTCCTATTACTTCATATCCTTGTTTTTGTAATAGTAACGCTGATACACTACTATCTACTCCTCCGCTCATTCCTAATAACACTTTTTTATTTTCCATTTCTTTTCCTCATTTTCTTTTTAATATTTATATAAGCAAACCCACTAAACCCTATTTTTAGGTTTAGTGGGCGAAAGAGTTACTTAGCCGTTAGTTTCGTTACGCGTTTTCAGTTAAAGTAAACCCTTTAAACTTGTAAACGAAACTATCAAAATCTCATTGTCTACACCACAGCAAAAATAATGCAAAATATTTTTATGTGGTGTAACCAAAACATTTAAAGAAATTTTTTCTTTTTCAGCAGAATAAATCATTTCATACATTCTCATTAAAGCAGTGGAAAGAATCACTTCAGGTTTGAAATTATGTTTTTGAATTACTTCTTTAATTCCCTCAGAAGCGTCTTCAAAATCAAGATCAAAACTAGAATCGTTATCTTGCAGTAATGGAATGTCATTACACTTTTCTTCATCCACAATAGTATTGAAAATTTCTACACTTGGTTCTTCACAAGAACACCAATCGTCTTCTTGAAGGATAATTTTGGCCCATCTTTGCTGGACTTTTCCTCCTACCAACTTGTCTGCCCGTTGAAAAAATGCAACTTCAAACATTGTCAAAGACCTCTTTCTTTATTATTTGCAGTTATTCTGCATATTGCAATTATATCATTCAATTTCATTTTATGTCAAGTTTTTTGTGTTACTTAATAGTATTAAACTTTTATTAATAATTATCTACAATTCCTTTTACCTTTCTGTTGACTTTCAATTTTTTATATGTTAATATATATAATATAAGAGATAAGAGCTTTCGCCCTTATCAATGTTGGTTTTGAAATTTATCCTTAGCGGGATAAATTTCAATTTTTCTTTTTGGCATATGCCTTCTTGTTTGAGCCCCAATATAAAACTATAGTTTGACAATAAAATAATATCAGGACTAATTTTTTCTTGACTTATAACATCAAGAATAGCATCAGTAAATGTTCTTGAATAATCAATATTTACTTCATTTTCAGCATCTTTATAAATAGGAATATTACCAGCCCTATATTGTCTACCATTAAGTCTTAAACTTGAAAATTGATTATGAAAAAATTCAATTTCTAAGATAATTTGTTTATTACTTTTCTTTTCATCTTCTACCACCACTTCAGCACTTAAAGAGTTGTTAGTTTGCCGGTTAGGAAGTTCTGCCACAATATACATAGTTAAAGACCTCTTTCTTTATTATTTGCAGTTATTCTGCATATTGCAATTATATCATCCAATTTCATTTTATGTCAAGTGTTTTGTGCTATTTGTGAATCCTTATCATTTTAATGACAACTATCTATACTTCCTTTACCCACATTATCTTTTTTATTTAACATATCTTCTATTGTATGCCAAGCTAGTAATGCACATTTTACTCTAGCAGGCATATTTGATATATTTTTAAATGCTATAGCATCTTCTAATTTTTTTAGTTGTTCATCATCTGTAATTTCTCTTTTAACCATTTCAATAAATGTGTTGATTATATCTTTTGCTTCTTCTATTGTTTTACCTTTTAATGTGTCTATCATTATTGATGTAGAGGCTTGTGAAATTGCACATCCATGTCCAGAAAAAGCCATATCTTCAATTATATCCCCATTTAATTTCAACTCTAATGTTATCTCGTCTCCACAATTTGGGTTATGTCCTATTTCTGAGAAATCTGCATTTTCTAATTTCTTTTTATTGTATGAATTCATGCTATGCTCCATTATTAGTTCATTATAAACATTATTTAAATCTTCCATTTTTCACCTTTCTATTGACATTTATTTTTTATATATTTTTTAAACATTTCATAAGCTTTATTTAATCCATTTACTAAGCTGTCAACATCTTCTTTTGTATTATACAAATAAAAACTTGCACGACATGTTGAATCTATTCCTAAAAATCTCATAAGTGGTTGTGCGCAATGATTTCCTGAACGAACACATACCCCAACAGAATCTAATATGCTTGCCACATCATGTGGGTGTACACCATTTATATTAAATGATATTACTGATGAGTGTTTGTCTTCATTAGAAGTCATGTATAATGTCAAATAATCTAATTTTGACAATTCTTGTTTTGCATATGATACAACTTCTTTTTCAATTTCTTGAATTTTATCATATCCAATACTTTCAATATAATCAATTGCTGCACCAAGACCTACTACTCCCTCTACATTTTGAGTTCCCGCTTCAAATTTATTTGGTAGTTCTGCAAATGTAGTATCTTGTTCATACACATATTCAATCATATCTCCACCCATAATAAATGGTGTCATTTTTTCTAACAATTCTTTTTTTCCATATAGAACACCAACTCCAAGTGGAGCTAACATCTTGTGTCCTGAAAATACTAAAAAATCCGCATCTAAGTCTTGAACATCAATTTTCATATGTGGGATGCTTTGGGATGCATCAACAATTACAATTGCACCTTTTTTATGGGCATATTCTATAATTTTCTTCACATTGTTAATTGTTCCTAAAACATTTGATATATGTGTAATTCCTACAATTTTTGTTCTATCTGTTATTTTATTTTCTATTTCCTCATCTGATAATTCATAATTTTCGTTTATATACATATATTTTAATTTACTATTAGTAACTTTTGTTACTTTTTGCCATGGAACTAAGTTAGAATGGTGTTCCATTATTGAAATTACAACTTCATCGTCTTTTTTTAGGTTATTCATTCCATATGAATATGCTATTAGATTTAAACTTTCTGTAGCATTTTTTGAAAATATGATTTCTTCTCTATGTTTTGCATTTATAAATTTTGCTATTTTAGTTCTAGTGCTTTCATAAATTTCGGTTGCTTCAATGCTTAGACCATATGCCCCTCTATGAGGATTAGCATTTGATGTTTCATAGAATTTTTTTATTGCTTCTATTACTTGTTTTGGTTTCTGTGTTGTAGCACCACTATCTAAATATGCAATATTTTTATTTTCTAATATAGGGAAATCTTTTTTTAAATTATTCATGAATATTCTCCTTTAATCTAATTTACTGTCTATTTCTTGTAAAATTTCATTTTTAATTTCACCGTTTTTTATGTTATCAAGTATTTCGTTAAATCTGGCTCTTACCATTAATTTCATAGCTTCCTTATATTCAAATCCTCTACTCATAATATAAAATAATTCTTTTTCTCCCATTTTGCCTGTTGCAGTACTATGATTTCCTTCTACATCCTCTTCAGAACATAGAAGCATTGGTAATGCTAATGATTTTGCCGTATCTGATAAAAGCATACAAACTTCATTTTCGTTTCCTTTAGCTCTTTTACAACCTTTTTTGAAATCTATTGTGCCTTTAAAATGTTTTTTTGCTGTATCTCTTAATACTCCTTGAACTTCCATATTAAAATTAGTCTTTTTCCCTCTTAATTCACCTATATAGTTTAAATCAAATAGTTGATTTTCTCTTCCTAAATAAACTACATTCATTTGATTGTCTGAATTATCTCCTACTAAGTTTGAATAGTAATTTGTAACACTGCTTTTTCCACCAAAATCAACTATTGTATAATTTATTCTAGAATTTTCTTCAAAGTTATTTTGTATACTTATAAAGTTATCTGTGCTTAGATTTACTAAGTTTATAAGTATTATATTTATATTTGCATCTTTTTTTGCGTTAGTTCTTATTACAGCATTATGAAAAGCTTTTACATTTTTAGTTGTTTCATATTTTATTATTACAGTTGCATTTGTTTGCTCATTTGCATTAATTTCAATATTGTCTAATAATATTGGTTCTTTTTCATCTAGTTTAAAATTTATTATTGTTTCTTTATTTGTTTTGTTATCTATTGTTAATTTTAACTTTTGATTAGCATATAAATCTAATTGTTCAAGCAATTTCTTATTTAGACCATATTTTAAATTAATTTTGCTTGTTTGTGAGTCAATTGAAACTTTTGAATTATTTCCTGTTATTTGTACATTATTAAAACTTGGAATTTTTGCTGGTATTTCTATATTTTCAAGTTTTATATTATTCATATTATAATTACGAGATGTTCTAACAGGTGTTTCATTTAATTTTAATTTTTCCATATTAACCTATTGCTCCCTCTAATTCTAAATTAATAAGATTATTCATTTCGACTGCATATTCAACTGGTAATTCTTTTGCTATTGGTTCTGCAAAACCTCTTACTATCATGGCTTTTGCATCTTCTTCTGATAATCCTCTACTCATTAAGTAGAAAATTGCTTTATCACTTATTTTACCAATTTTAGCTTCATGTGAGAATTCTACTTCATCTGTTTGAATGTCATTTACAGGTATTGTGTCAGATATTGAAAAATCATCTAACATTAATGATTCACAAGATACTGATGATTTAGAATTTTTTGCATTTTCTTTTATTCTTACTAAACTTCTATATGTGCATTTTCCTCCGTTTTTTGAAATTGATTTTGAATTTACTACACTAGAAGTATTTGGAGCATTGTGAACAACTTTGAATCCTGTGTCTAAGTTCTGACCTTTTCCAGCAAATGATATTCCAGTATATTCTGTTTTTGCTCCTTCCCCATTTAATATACTCATTGGATATAACATTGATATTTTAGAGCCAAATGAACCTGATACCCAATCCATTTGTGCATTTTTACCTACTATTGCTTTTTTAGTGTTTAAATTTAGCATGTTTTTTGACCAGTTTTCTATTGTTGAATATCTTAAATATGCACCATCTTTTACATATAGCTCAACACATCCTGCATGTAAGTTTACTTTATTATATTTTGGTGCTGAACATCCTTCTATAAAGTGTAAACTTGCACCTTTTTCTACTATTATTAGAGTATGCTCAAATTGACCTGATTCTGGTGAATTAAGTCTAAAGTATGATTGTAGAGGTATTTCTACTTTTACACCTTTTGGAACATATACAAATGAACCTCCAGACCAAACAGCTCCGTGTAATGCTACAAATTTATGGTCTGTTACTGGAACGCATTTCATAAAATGTTTTTTTACAAGTTCCGGATATTCTCTTATTGCTGTTTCCATATCTGTGTATATTACACCTTGTTTTATTAAATCTTCTTTCATGCTGTGATATACTACTTCTGAGTCATATTGTGCGCCAACTCCAGCAAGTGATTTCTTTTCTGCCTCTGGTATTCCAAGTTTATCAAATGTGTTTTTTATATCTTCTGGCACATCTTCCCATGAAGTATTTAACTTTGTTTTTGGTCTTACATATGTTGCAATTTCATCCATATTTAGTTCTGATAAGTCAGGTCCCCATGTTGGCATTTCAAGTTGATTATATACTTCTAGAGCTTTTAATCTAAATTCTCTCATCCATTCTGGGTCGTTTTTTTGGTCTGATATTTCTTCTATAATTTCCTTTGTTATACCTTTTTTTATTTTGAAATCATATTCATCTTTATTTTTTATGTCATAAATATTTCTATTTATTTCTTCTACTTGAGTCTTCATATATTTTTCCTTTCACTCATTTTATTTGTATTGCGCATATCCGTTTTCTTCTATTTCTTCAGCCAAGTCTTGTTCACCTGTTTTTACAATTTTTCCGTTTACTAAAACATGAACATAGTCAACTTTTAATTCATGTAGTATTTTTGTATTGTGAGTTATTATAAGAACTGCATTATTGTCGTTTTTGAACATTTTTATTCCTTTTGATACAGTTTTTATTGCGTCAACATCTAGTCCTGAGTCTGTTTCATCTAATATTGCAAGTTTTGGGTTTAATACTAACATTTGTAATATTTCGTTTTTCTTTTTTTCTCCTCCAGAAAATCCTACATTTAAGCTTCTTTCCATGTTTTTTGGATTCATATTTAGTTCTTCCATGTATTTTTTTAACTCATCTTTGAATTCAAATATTTTTACAGGTTTTCCTGTTGCTTTGTTTTTTGCATATTTTAAGAAGTTTGTTACAGATATTCCTGGAATTTCTTCTGGTAGTTGGAATGACATAAATATTCCTTTTCTTGCAATTTCGTCTGTTTTTAAGTCTGTTATGTCTTGTCCATCAAATATGATTTTTCCTTCTGTTTTTGTGTATTCAGGATTATTTAAAATTGCATTTGCTGTTGTTGTTTTTCCTGATCCGTTTGGTCCCATTATTACATGAATTTCTCCTTTGTTTATGTTTAAGTTTATTCCTTTTAGTATTTCTTTTTCTTCTGCGTTTACGTGTAAGTTTTTGATTTCTAATAATTTACTCATATTAATTTCCTTTCATTTGGGACCGGGTCTTTTTTGGCACGTGTCAATTGGGACCTGGTCTTTTTTGTTATTTTTTCATTTTGGCATTTGGTGCCGGTTCTGTTTTGTCATTTTTTCTTAGTTGCTGTTCTTTTTATGCAACTTCTACATTTTTCTTGATTTATATCATAATTACAATTTAAATTACTTAGTCCTAACTCTTTATGTACATATCTGGCAAGTTTATTTATAGTATTATCAGTTGTTGCTAATTTAATCTTCTCTGCTTCACTTTTTGCGTCTTCTTCATTAAGTTCTAATACATCTTTTAAAAATAAATAAACAATATCATATGCTTCTAGAATTTTCTTTGCTAAGTTTTCTCCTTCTTCAGTGAGTTCTATTGTACCATATGATTCGTAGTTTAACATTCTTTCATCCTTTAAATTATATATTGCTTTGTTAACACTCGCTTTTGTACAATTCATTTTTTCTGCAATGTCTGTGACTCTTATTTTATCATTTTGCTTTTTTAACAGATACATTGTTTTTAGATATTCTTCTAAAGATTTCGATATCATATTTTTGCTCCTTTTGTTAACTTCGGTTAACATTATATTATTTTTATTGTGGTTTGTCAATATTTTATAAAGAAAAAAATCCTCATATAGAGGATTCTTTATTATATTCCGTTCTTGTGATAATAGTCTTACAACTTGAAATTCACAATCTGTTTCGTTTTCAGCAAAAGCTACAGAAATTCCATTTCCATTATTTGCACCTTTTTTTTCGGTTGATACTTCTTTTGCGTCTGTAATCAATTTTTCTACTTCTTCATCAGTTATTTCAGAATTATTGGCTTTTATTAAACTTTTAGCAAGTTCAGTAGCTATGTTTTCAAATTGTGAACCTTTTGTATAGTGTATTGCTGCCATATCAACAATGTCTTTTTCTCTATCTCCTGTAAATTCAAATGGTTTAATACATAAATATATATCTTCATGTAATGAATACCAATATAAATTGTTTTCTGTAGAAGAATAACTGTCGCTTGCTGGATACTGAGTGCTACTCTCCATAACTTTTGTATTAAATTTTGCGACAATCGTGCTAACATTTTCTTCCTCTACTATCCCATATTGGTCAATTAAACTTTGTAGTTGTTGTCTTTGTTCTTCTAAATCTTTATCTAAAATGTAATCAACTATAAAATAGCCTACTATGCCAAGAAATACTAGTATAACACATATTATGATAGTTATTTTACTACTCTTTTTCATATGATTTCCCCTTTCAATATTATTCTATGTATACATACTAGCATAAAAAAAATTAAATATCAATCATAGATGAGTAAAATTTCTAAAATAATTTTTTTATTTTTGCCACAAAGAAACCTTCATAGATTTCTGTTGGACAAACACATACTGTTCCCTTCAAAGTTGTTGGAAGCATAGGTATTTCGTCTGTTAAATTGATTGGCATAATCTCTATTTTTGATTTTTTCAAAAATTTCTTTAAAAGATCTTCATTTTCTTGTTTAAGTATTGAGCATGTTGAATATACCATTTCTCCACCAGGTTTTAAAATCTTTAAAGCTTTTTTTAATAGTTCCTCTTGTGTTTTTACAGACCTTTCAATTAGTTCTTCTGTGAATTTCGCATTCAAAACATTTTCTGTTCCGCTTCCACTACATGGTGCATCTAATAGTATTTTGTCAAATGAGAAATAGTCACTTAATTTACGAGCATCTTCTTGCATAACATTTACCATCTTAGCACCTTGCTTTTGCAAATTGTATTTTAATCTTTCTGCTCTAATTTTATTTTTTTCACATGCTGTTATATATGCCTTATTATCAGTCATTGCAGACATTTGTGTTGTCTTTCCTCCAGGTGCAGCAGTCATATCTAGTATATTTTCTTTTTCTTTTGGTTCTAATACAATTGGAGGTAACATAGAAGATAGGCTTTGCATGTATATTTCTCCATTTTCATACACATCTAGTTTTCTTAAATCTTCTTCATTTTTATTTCTTATTATAAGAGCATTGTTGTTATATTCGATTTCATCAAATTCAATTTGTGCATTTTTTAGTTTATCTATTATTTCTTGTCTATTTGTTTTTATAGTATTGATTCTTATTGTTACAACTTTTTTAACATATCCTTTTATTATTTTTTTTGTTGTTTCTTGTCCATATTGATTAACTAACATTTCTTTTAAAAATTGTGGTATTATTTCTGGCATATTTTATTTGTATGACTTTGTAATCATACACTCCTTTCATTTTGTAGTGTTATTCAAAGTACTGTTTAAAAAGTAAACAGTTACATTATATATTATTTGACATTTTATGTCAATAATTTATTGTTCAAACTTTTTTGCCATTAAGGACCGTCCCTGTGACAAATTTTAAGCCAAAATAGGAGCAGGCATTGCCCACTCCTATTTTGTTTAGTTTAATTACTTACTTTCTTACTCTTCACTCATGTTTTCAAAACTTTACAGTTTCGTCAACATCAAACCCGAGTCCAGCCACAGACTTCTCTTCCGAAGAAGACTTATCAGAAGCTTTCGTGTCATCGCTGGAATTCGATCCAGCGAACTTTCCGCCAAGGAAACCAGACAGAAGTGCTTTAATATCAAGCCCAGTTGCCTGTTCCACGCCACTCATGACCTGTGTTCCGGAGTTGACAATGTCGCCAATCAACTTAGCAGAATTGCCTTCTCCATACATCGTAATGTTGCCAACATTCTCCAAAGGCTTGGCAGCAGCTGCCATAACCTCAGGATAGGCCTTGAAGAACATCTCCAAAACAGAGGCTTCACCCATTTTTCTCATGGCTTCAGCCTTTTTGTCGATGCCTTCTGCTTCAGCAAGACCTTTTGCCTTGACAGCAGCAGCTTCAGCTTCACCAATAGTGCGAATACCTGCAGCCTTCTGTTCAGCAGCATACTTTTCAGCTTCAGCTTTGGCTCTCATGGCTTCAGCTTCTTTCTGAATCTCGTATGCTTTAGCATCAGCATCTCTCTGACGCTGGAAGAGTTCAACTTCAGCCCTCTTTTGCTGAGCATACTGTTCAGCATCTGCCTTTTTCTTGACTTCGGCATCAAGAGCTTGCTCAGTAACTTGAACTTCGACTTTCTTGAGTTCAGCCTCACGCTCCTGCCGAGCAATGTCAGCATTTACGGAGTTGACTTCGATGGTTCTACGCTGTTCTTGTTCCTGAATCTTGTAGGCAGCATCAGCTTCTGCCTTCTTCATATCAGCAGAAATCTTGAGCTGGGACTGTTTAATTGCAAGCTGGTTATTTTTCTCAGCAATCTGAGTTTCAGCTTCAACTCTTGCATCATTAGCAGCTTTTTTGGCCTGAGCCTCCGCAATAGCGACATCTCTTTCAGATTCTGCCTTGGCAATAGCCGCATCCTTCTTGATCTTACTGGTATTATCCATACCCATATCTTCAATCAGGTTATTGCGGTCAGAGATTGTCTGAATATTACAAGACAAAATCTCAATACCAAGGTTGCTCATGTTAGGACTAGCACTTTCTTTTACCTTGTCGCTAAAAGAACTTCTGTCATTACAGATTTCTTTAAGGTACATAGTACCAATGATTTCACGCATATTACCTTGCAATGTGCCTTGCAGGTCTGCAATAATCTCATCCTCACTCTTATTGAGGAAGTTGGTCATTGCCACTGCGATTTTCTCCATGTCGACATGAACTTTTGCTACAGCATCCACTGTGATGTTGATATAATCCTTTGTGGGGATGTAGTCTTCTGTTCTAAAGTTGATATTAATCTGCTTCAAGGTAAGTCTGTCAATCCTCTCGAAGAAGGGAATCCGCAAACCTGCCCTGCCAATCAAAATTCTTGGTTTCTTTCCGATACCGGAAATGATGATTGCTGTATCAGGCGGAGCCTTGAGATAACCAGTCGTTAAAATGACGACAATGGCAATAATCGCAATGATTATTCCAATAGTCGGCCCAGAGAGTAAGTTCCGTAAGAATTCCATAATTTGCCTCCTTTTATTTTTTTCGGTTGTTGTGCTATGGAAAACACTTACTACTATTATGCAAATGCATAACGAATATATATTAACATAAAATTGACAAAAAATCAATACTTTTCCATTATATTGTAAATTTTGTTTAAAGCTTTTCTCCTTGCACTTATCTCATTTTTTTCTGCATTTGTAAGTTCTGCTAATGTTTTACCATTTTCTAGTTCAAATATTTCATCAAATCCAAATCCGTTTTCTCCTCTAATATTCTCAGAAATGTATCCATCAATATTTTCTACTACTACATCAGATTTTTTTCCATTTGAAATTGCAATAGCTGTAACAAATTTAACTTTTCTATTTTTTTTTGAAACATCTTTAAGTTTTTCTAATATTGCTTCATTTCTTTCTCTATCTGTTCCGTCTAACCATCTTTTTGTATGTACTCCTGGGAAACCTTTTAAGTATTCTATTTCTATTCCTGAATCATCTGCGATGCATGGTTTTCCTTGTGCAATTTTTGATATTGTTTCAGCTTTTTTTATCGCATTTCCTTCAAATGTATCTTTATCTTCTTCAACATCTATATTAATTCCAGCTTCTTTCATTGCAATTATTTTATAGTCTTTTAAAATTTCTTGAGCTTCTTTTATTTTTCCTTTATTATTTGAAGCAATTATTATTTCTTTCATTTCATCCTCCTAAAAAATCTGATTTTTAATAGAAAAAAGCCTCATTATTGAGGCATTTTACAAAATTATATTTTTTACTATTTCTATGCTCTTGGATGAGCTTTTTTATATACATTTTTCAAAGTTTCATCTTGAAATTGCATATAAATTTGTGTTGATAATATATCTGAATGTCCTAACATTGTTTGAATTGATTTTAAGTCTGCTCCATTTTGTAAAAGATGTGTTGCAAATGAATGTCTTAAAACATGTGGTGTTATATCTTTTTCTATATGAGCTTGTTCCTTATAGTATTTTATTATTTTCCAAAATCCTTGTCTTGTTAATCTTTGTCCATTAACATTAACAAATAATGCTTTTTCATTTTTATCTTTAATCATAACATCTCTTGCATTTTGTACATAATCTTTTAATGCTTTTAATGAGATGTTTCCTAATGGTACTGTTCTTTCTTTTTTACCATTTCTACAAGTAGCATATCCTCTTTCTAAATCTACATCTTCTATATTTAATGATATTATTTCTGTTACTCTCATTCCTGTAGCATAAGCAAATTCTAACATTGCTTTATCTCTTGTTCCTTTTAAGTCAACATTTTTTGGTTGTTCCAATAATAATGCTACTTCATTTGATGTTAGTACACTTGGTACTCTTTTTTCTATTTTAGGTGATTGAATTCCTTCTGTTGGGTCTTTTTCAATTTTTTGTTCTTTTACCTCATATTGGTAAAATGATCTAATTGATGCTAATCCTCTTGATATTGTTGATGGTTTTTTACCTATTTCTTGCATATATTTGATATATGTTTTTATTCCTTCATCTGTTATTTTACTGTAGTCTTCTCCTTTTTCTTGTATATATTTTTCAAATTGCTTTAAGTCTCTTTTGTATGATTGAAGGGTATTGCTTGATACCTTTTTATCATTCTCTAAAAATCCAAAAAATAAGTTTAATTGTTCTTCCATTTTTTCCCCCACCTATGTTAAATTATTATTGTATGTATATCTAGAATTTTACATAACTGATATACTTCATGTTATATCAAATTTTCACAAAATTGTAAATAGCTTTTATGGAATTTTTAAAAATATTTTATTAATTCTATTATTAATTTATATGAAATTCCGATTTTAATTATAGAAGATAAAATTAATGCAATTAATATGAAAACAGTCCTTATGCTATGCTTCAAGATTGATAATTTTATATTTTCTTTTCTTCTATCTTTTATTATTGATGTATATAATTTAATACTACTTACTCCCAAGATGATTATAGCAGGAATAAATATTATATTTTGTAAAAATATTGTTATTAAAACAAATATTAAGCCTTTAATTTTGCCTAATACATATACACATGATGCAATTGTGTATCCTAAGCAAAATCCTCTAAATAGTAATATTCCAAAAACTATTGGAATTCCTATTATTGTTGTTCCTGAAAACCATAATAATAAAACTAATAATATATTTCCTTTTATATCATCTTTTAACTCTCCAAAAAAATCACCATTTTGGATTGTTTTGGTATGTTCAATATATGTATTTATATATTCTGTTATTTCTTCTTTTTGTTCTGTTTGATTTATAAACAGTACTCCTAAAAAAATTCCTACTGTAAATATTATAACAATTATTGCATATGATTTTAAATTATTTTTTATGTCGTCTTTAACAATTGTAAAAATTTCGTTCTTCCTCTTTTGCATAGACATTCTCCTTATTTAAACTGTAAGTTTATACATAATGTCTATTCAATAAAGATTCTTTTTAGAACATTTTTATTTATGCTCCTGTAATTTTTCCATAGTTGCCTCCACCACCGGCTTCAACTTTAACTTTTCCCTCACGAGCATTTTCAATACTATGTGCGACTTTTTTGCCTACTACTGCTTCTATATCATCTTCAGATAATTTATGTAAAATGTTCATTTCTGTTTCAAATGTTTCAAGTAATTTTTCGATTGTTTTTCCACCAACTCCTGGAATAAATGATAATGGTATTTGATAAATATATGGTGGCCTATTTTCTGGGCTTTTTGTTGTTTCTTTATCTTTTATTAATTCAATTCTATCAAACACTCCAAAGGTAACTTTATTACTTCCACATTTTGGACATACTGATACAGGTTCTTTTGTTTCTATTGTAGAATCACAGTTGTCGCAATGTGTTCTATGATATTTTCCAAGTTTTGGGTCTAGTCCATAATTTGCTAATATTTTCCTTCCATCTTCATTTTTTAATGCCTTTACAACTTCTTTAAAACTTATATCTTCAACAAGCATTTTATTATATTCTCTTGCTATTTTAGGCAAAGAATGTGCATCTGAATTAGTTACAAATGTTTTTGATTCTAATTCTGAAATCATATCTGCTAAATATGTATCTGAACTTAATCCTAATTCTACAGCAAATATTTTGTCATATTTTTCTTTAAATATATTTTCTAATCTATCTGTACAATTACCGTAATAGCTCTTAAATGGTGTAAATATATGTGCTGGTATTAATATTCCATTATATTTTTCGACAATATCTATTAATTCATATCCTGATACATTTGACCTTTGAGTACTTAGAGTAATATTTTTTATGTGTGTACTCATTTCTTTTGAGAATTTTTTTATATCACTTAAATGTGGAAAGAAACATAGATTGTGCGCACTTCCTGAGTTTCCGTTTCTTCCTTTTTCAGATGTTTCAACTTCACTTCCTAATAGAATACATACCTTATCTTTATAGATTATTCCTCCATCTTCTAACTCATAAGCTTCTCCAGTTTTTAGAAAGTTTTCAATATCTTCTATTACATATGGTGAAGCACAATCTATTATTCCTACTATATTAATTCCTTTTCTTTCAGCACATTCTTTAGCAATATTAGCAAAGTTTAAGCTTCTTGCTGCTGTTATTTTTATTGGTTTTCCATTTTCGCTTCTTCCTATATGAACATGTAAATCTGCAAATACTTCGTACATCTTATTGTTTCCTTTCGTCTATTAATAATTTAACTGTTTGTTTAATATTTTGGCTTCTGTTTCGCTACTAAACATTGCAACATTTTCTAAATTTCTTTTGTTTTCTGTGAATTCGTTTATTTTTTCGTCAACATTTGCTGAATAACTAACTGCTAATTTTCTTACAAAATCAGGAACATCTTTTGATTCTCTTACTAATTTTTGTAGTCTTGCAAAAACTGTTGAATTTACTATTCCTTGAACATCTACATTATCCATATCTTCTACAAACTTTCTAAATATTTCAAGATATCTATTGTACTGAGATTTTAAGTTTCTGTGTTCAAGTAATACTAGTGCTTCATCTGGTGCAAATCCAACTCTCTCTGGTCTATCCATAAGCATAGCTCCAAATTGGTCTGCCAATTCTAAAATATCACTTTCAGGCTCTCTTGGAGAAATTCCACTATATCTGTTTACTCCTTCACATATTCTACAAAATCTTTCATCAAATCCTAATTTTTTTAGATGTTCTGCACCTTCTATTGCGTATGTTTCCACTTTTCCAAGTTTTTGTGCATTGTCAACTTTTTTACAATTACATAATAAACATGCTGTAAGAACCAAGTTGTTATCTAATTTTGCCTTTGTATATTTTAAAAACATTCTGGCTATTTCAGTTTTAAATATTATTGATTTATCTATTTTTATATCTAATTTTGGAGCTAAAAAATAGATTATTTCAATTTTTGATATTAAATCTTTTTCATTTAAAATGTATTCAGCAAAAGTGTTCATTTTTTCTCACGTTCCCTTCTATTTTAATTATTAAAGAATTTATTAAATTCTTCTTCATTTATTTTTTCTTTTGTCATCAATTCTTGAGCTATTGCATGTAATGTGTCTATATTTTGCTTTAATATTTCTTGAGCATTTCTATAAGCTATATCTATAAGTTTTTTAACTTCCTTTCCAACAACATCTTGCATGTCTTCACCAAATAATTGATATTCTAATTGTCCTTCATTATCTTTTAAAGATATTGGTCCAACTATATCGCTCATTCCATATACTGTTACCATGTCTTTTGCGATTTTTGTTGCTACTTCTATGTCATTGCTTGCTCCTGTTGAAATATCATTTAAAATTAGTTGTTCTGCTGCTCTTCCTCCTAATAATGCAATAAGTTTTTCTTCCATTTCTGTTTTTGATACATAGTATTTGTCTTCATCTGATTTATACATTGTGTATCCTCCAGCAACTCCTCTAGGAATTATTGATACTTCTTTTACTGCTGTTTGAGTTGGTAAGAATTGGCTTACTATTGCATGTCCAGCTTCATGATATGCTGTTAGTTTCTTATCTTTTTCGGAAATTTTTCTACTCGTTTTTTCAATTCCGACTGTTACTTTTTTTACAGCTTCATCTAAGTCAGTATTTGTTATTGCTTCATGATTTTTCTTTGTTGCTATTATTGCTGCTTCATTTAATATATTTGCTAATTCGGCACCTGTAAATCCTGCTGTATCTTCTGCAATACCATGTAGAGTTACATCATCTGCTAATTTTTTATCTTTGCTGTGTATTCTTAATATTTCTTCTCTTCCTCTTAAATCAGGAGCTGGAATTGTTATTTGTCTGTCAAATCTTCCTGGTCTTAGTAAAGCTTTATCTAGCATTTCTGGTCTATTTGTAGCTGCTAAAATTATTATTGTTTCTTCTGAAGAAAATCCATCCATTTCAACTAGTAATTGATTTAATGTTTGGTTATTTTCTGTTTCTGCTCCACTATTGCTTGTTCTTCTTGAACCTATTGCATCTATTTCGTCAATAAATACTATACATGGAGATAATTTTCTTGCTTTTTCGAAAAGTTTTCTTACTCTTGAGGCTCCTAAACCTGCAAACATTTCAATAAATTCTGATCCACTCATTGATATAAATGGAACATTTGCTTCACCTGCTATGGCTTTTGCTATTAATGTTTTTCCTGTTCCAGGTTTACCATATAATAAAACTCCTTTTGGTATTTTTGCTCCCATTTCTGTAAATCTCTTAGGTTGCTTTAAAAACTCAACAATCTCTTTTAATTCTTCTTTTTCCTCGTCTAATCCAGCTATATCATCAAAAGTTGTTTTTGTTTTTCTAGCTGTGTCATCGTATACTTGTCCTTTTTCTCCAATTCCTTGCATTTTAAATATCATTATTATTACTACAATCATTAGTAATGTTGGCAAGAGTGTGAAAAAATATGATGGAATTTGTTGAAATTTACTCTGAGATTTCTGTACTAAATTTATTTCATTTCCTTCTAATGCTTTTTGTTGTACTAATTCCATAAATACTTGTGTACTTGGTATTATAGCTTCTTTTTCTTCTTCTTGACCTTTTAATTTAACTCTTAATGTTGTACTTCCTACAGTCATTTCTATTTTTTCTACATTGCCATTGTCTATTTCTTTTACCAAATCTGTATATGCTATCTTGTTTTCGGTAGAATTTCTTTCTATCTCATCTCTAATAAAGAAAAATGCAACTAACACAACTACTAATATTAAAATTAATATTGGCAATATATTTATTAAAGTTGAAATTTTATCGTTATTTTTTGGGTTTTCATTTTTATCTTGTTTCATTATCAAAATCATCCTTTCTAAGCTTCTGAGCCAGTTGGTTCCCCATCATTTTTATTTGTATCATTCTTTTCATCTTTTTTCTTTTTGTCTTCTTTATTTTTTTCTTCTTTATCTTCTGGATTTTTTTGTTCTTGTCTTTCAATTTCATCTCTTACTTTTTTCTGTTCTTCTTTAATTTTTTCTACTTCTTGTTGTTTTTTTATAAAATCATCTTTTATTATAAATATTGCTGCTGCTAAATAAATATAAGCTATTGTTATATATGCTACTTGGAAATAATTTGTTGTAAATGTAGTAAAATAATTTATTACAATATATATAATATTTAGAATTGTTGGTAATGTTAATGCATATATTGCCATATTATAAATAGTTACAAATGTTATTTTTATTCTAGCAACTAGTGTAGTTACTAGTCCTAAAATTGCTAATTGCAATGCATTTAAAAGTAGTTCTGATACTAATGAATAAATTAATAGACTAATAAATGCAGAAATTGCATATCTATAGTAATAATTATACATTCCAGTCCCAGTCATATATTCTATTAATTCAGCTTTATTAAATTGCTTAATATCTTCTTGTGTATAACCTTTTATAAAATCTTGGTATGTATATTCTTGCTCGTTTATAACATTATTTTCATTTTTGGTTCTTAATATAATTTGATCTTTAAAGAAAATTACTGTACGCCCTACTATCTCATTATCTTTTTTTATTTGCTCTTTCGCTCCATCTTCTTCAGTATTAGGACTTAAAACTACTTTGTCTATTCCATTATATTGAATATCATCTATAACCATATCTTCTGAAAGTTCCATATTAATTTTTCCATCTTGGTAAGTGAATTCAGGTATATTATCTTCTATATATTTTGCTAAATCTTCCACTAATTTATGCATTCCAATTAATGAACTTATTGTTGAAAAAACAGTAATTATTGCTGTTAGAATAAATAAATATTTTATTGCACTAGAAAAACCTTCTATTGCCATATCAGGATATTTTTCAAATTTAGTGATTGAGTACCACACTTTTTTAAAAAAACTAATATTTTTAAGTTCTTTATTTTCCTCCATTTTGTTCTTCCTTTCTACCTATTAAATATACTCTCTAGCAACACTACTGTCTACCATCATTGGACTAACATCAAATATTACCTCATCATTTATTTGTATTTTTTTTCCTGTGATGTTAGCCGTTACATGGAACATTCCTAGTCTTCCTAGAACTTCGCATCTCTCCCCATTTATTTTTACATATAATTTTTGTTTTTTGAAACAATTCTTCACATCTCTTACTATATATCTTATTTTATCAATTGTTCTAAACATATCTTTTCCAATCTCAACATTAAAACCATCTGCATATCCACATGGTATAATAGCTACTTTGGTTTCTTTCTTGGTTTTATATGTGTTTGAATATCCAATATTAAATCCTTTTGGCAATGTTTTAATTTCTGCTACATTAGACTTTAAATAACCAACTTTCTTAAATCCCCATACATTTGGCATTGATAATCTTCCTAAAAAAGCTGAACCAATTCTTACAGCATTTAAATGCATATCTTGAAATCTTAGAAATGCTGATGAATTACAGATATGCAAAATTCCTGGTTCTATATCATTCATTTTTAGGACTTCAATACATTGAATAAATCTGTTAAATTGTTGTTTTGTTTCTTCTCCTTTACCATAAAATGCTAAAGAAAAATGAGAAAAAGTACCTTCTATTTTTATATTTTTCCAACTTTTTATTTGTTCTATCATTTCTTCTCTATTATTATAGGTAAAACCATATCTTCCAAAGCCAGTATCAATTTTTAAATGCACTCTTACTTTTTGGTTTAACTTGCTTCCAATTTCATCTACAGCTTGTCCTGCTTCTTTAGAACCAACTGTAAGAATTATTTTATTTTCAATTAATTTTTCAATGTCTTTTTTTACTGCTGTTGATGACATCATTAAAATATCTGATTTAATGCCACCTTCTCTTAATCGTATTGCCTCTTCAACTGTTGCTACTGCTAAAAAGTTTATTCCATTATCTATTAGAAACTCTGCATATTGAATTAAACCTAATCCATATCCATTTCCTTTTACAACACCTATTATTTGTACTTTTTTTCCATTGTCGTTTTTATCATGTTTATTTATTATATCTCTTATAATTTTTATATTATGTTTTATATTATTTTTTTCTACAATAAGTGCTTTCATAATACTCCTTTTAAGATTTTTTTATTTTTGTTTTTAATCCCCTTAAATTTCTAAATGTTTTTTCTGAAAATCTATATATTGAATATGTTAATGGTTTAAAAGGTATATAGACTTCTCCAACAAATTCAGTAAATGTTGCACCAAATCCTTTTTTAAATCTATATAATCCATATTGAGGATGATTTTCGTCTACAACTCCTGAAACACCTCTAAAGTCATATATATCGTCTTTTCTTGCTATTGCCATTTTAATCATTTCCCATTGTAATAAATAATTTGGCATTAAGTTTCTGTGTTCATTACTGCTTGCACCATATAAGTACCAAGTTTTATTTCCATACATTATTGGAATAACTCCTGATATTGGCTTGTCTTCATAATATGCAAGTAATAATTTCATATGTTCTGGTGCAAGTTCATCATACATTTTTTCAAAATATGATAATGGTCTTATTATAAATCCATCTCTTGCTCCAGTTTCTATCATTATTTTATGGAATATTTTTAAATCTTCTCTTGTTCCTTCTTTTACTACTACACCTTTTTTGGTTGCTAACCTTACATTGTATCTAGTTTTTGAATGAAATCCAGCAAAGATTTCGTCTTCTGTTTTGTCTTTTATATTTAATCTAAATACATATCTTGGTTGTATTTCTTCTCTAAAGTTTTTGGCATCATCTTTTATATTATACCCTAAGTTTGTTACTATTTTTTTAAATTCTTCATCAGAGCTTTCTATGTCAGGTTCGGCTTTATATACAAATGCATTGTGTTTTTTTGCTAATTCTTTTATTCCATCTGTTAATTGTTTCATTGCTTCTATATCATGTATATCACATGTTGGACCTCTTGACGAATACATTATGTTGCCAAAAACAGGTATTTTTCTTATTAATACACTTACAGCTCCATTTATTTTTCCACTCTCGTCTTCTGATAAAACAACTTCATTAATCCAATTTGATTTTACCTTTCCCCATTCTAGTGATTGTTGAAAATTACATCTTTCATGACCTTCTAGAAACTTTTTATATTCTTGTTTGTCTTTTTCATCTGTTACAAATCTCATTAATTTTTAGCACTTTCCTTTCTTGCAATTTTTATTTCTTATTTTATTATCATTTTGACCTTATTTTACACTAAATATATTAATTTTACAAGTGTTTTTACAATAATTTATCTTACTTTAATATTTATATATTAGCGACTGTTAAGAGTTTCTACAATTTTTACAATATCTGAAATATATTTTCCTATTCCTGGGAGATTAAGCCAAACTAGTTTTTGCAAGAAATATATTATAATTGCAGAAATTATTGTTACTCCAATACCAATACCAATTCCTCTAAAAATTCCTGCAATAAAATTTCTTTTTGCAACTTCTTTCTTGCTTCCGAGTATATTCATTATTTCTTCAATATTACTTTTTTGAAACATTAATATTAATTCATCTATTTTTTTCTGTAAAATTTTATTACTCCTCAGCATATTTACTCCCTCGTATAATATGTTTATAAGGTTTATTTAATATAAATTTTATAAACATATTCTTTCTTTTATATTTTTAAATAAC